>CANKBT010000164.1 GCA_947479995.1 Frankiaceae bacterium
CGCCGACCGCCTGAGCCCGCGCGACGCGCGGTCCCGGCCCGCCTCCTCGACGGGAGGCGGGCCGGGCGGCACACTGCGACCGCCGCCGTGATCTTCACGGCCAGGAGGGGGAGCAGCATGGTCCAGATCGCCGGTCGCGACGTCACGACGCCCGACCTCGCGCTCATCGCGGCAGGTGCGGTGGGCGTCGTCAACCTGTTCCTGCCGTGGTACCGCATCGACTTCGGCTTCGCGTCGGCCTCGGCCAACGCCTTCGACGCGGGCTTCCTCGCCTGGGCGTCGGCGCTGCTCGTCGTCGTCGTCGGCGGCCTGACGGCCGCCAAGGTCTTCGCCGGCCGGGCGCTGCCGAGCAGCGCGCAGATCGGGCCGAACGCCCTGCTGCTGGCGCTGGCCGGCCTCGCCCTCGTGCTGGCCGTGCTGCGCCTGCTCACCGAGAGCAGCGCGACCTTCCTCGGCCTCTACCTCGGCATCGCGCTCGCGGCCGTGCAGACCTTCTTCGCCTTCACCCTGTTCAAGGCCAGCGGCGAGCGCACGCCCGACTTCGGCCGGGGCAGCCCGACGGCCTGAGGCACGCCTCACAGCACGGGGCAGCACGGAAGAGCCGGGGGCTCGAGGGGTTGGCACAGGCATGAGCCGACTCCTCGAGCCCCTGACGCTGCGCGGCACGACCGCGCGCAACCGCGCCTGGGTGTCGCCCATGTGCCAGTACTCCTCGGTCGACGGCCGGCTCGGCGACTGGCACCTCGCGCACCTGGGCTCCTTCGCCCGCGGTGGCGCCGGGCTCGTGCTCACCGAGGCCGCGGCCGTCGTGCCCGAGGGCCGCATCACCCCGTACGACGCCGGCCTCTGGGACGACGCGCAGGCCGGTGACTGGGAGCGCGTCGTCGCGCTCGTGCACGCGCAGGGCGCGGCCGCGGGCGTGCAGCTCGCGCACGCCGGGCGCAAGGCGTCGACGACGCGGCCGTGGGACGCGCCCGGCTGGGTGGCGCCCGGCGACGGCGGCTGGCAGCCGGTCGCGCCCTCGCCGCTCGCCTTCGGCGAGGGGCCGGTGCCGCAGGAGCTGACGGTCGACGGCATCGCCGCCGTGGTGCAGGGCTTCGCCGACGCGGCGGCCCGCGCGGTCGGCGCCGGCTTCGACGCCGTCGAGGTGCACGCGGCGCACGGCTACCTGCTGCACGAGTTCCTGTCGCCGCTGTCCAACACCCGCACCGACGCGTACGGCGGCGACCTGCGGGGCCGCAGCCGCGCGCTGCGCGAGGTGGTCGAGGCGGTGCGCCGGGTGCTGCCGGACCGCACGGCGCTGCTCGTGCGCGTCTCGGCGACCGACTGGGCCGACGGCGGCTGGGGCGTCGACGAGACGGTCGCGCTGTCGCGCGAGCTCGCCGGGCTGGGCGTCGACCTCGTCGACGTGTCGAGCGGCGGCAACGTGCCGCACCAGCGCATCGACGTCGGGCCGGGCTACCAGGTGCCGTTCGCGCGCGCGGTGCGCGAGGGCGCCGGCGTGCCCACCGGCGCGGTCGGGCTCATCACCGAGCCGGCGCAGGCCGAGCAGGTGCTGCGCGACGGCGCGGCCGACGTCGTGCTGCTGGCGCGGGCGCTGCTCCGCGAGCCGCACTGGGTGCTGCGCGCGGCGCAGGAGCTGCGCGGCGGCGACGGGCTCGTGCCCGTGCAGTACGCCCGCGCCTACTAGCCGAGCAGCGCGCGCAGCCGGTCGACGAAGGGCCGCTGGCTCGCGGTCAGCAGGGCCTGCGCCTCGTCGAGGCCGCACCACGCCGCCCGGTCGAGCTCGGGGAAGGACTGCACGCGGCCCGACCGCGGCGGCCACTCCATCTCGAAGGGGCTGCTGACGAGCGGGCCGCTCACGTCGAGGTCGCCCTCCTGCGCCCAGACGGCGACGACCTTGCCGCTGCGCAGGCGCACCTCGCCGAGCGGCACCGGCTCGCCGTCGGGCGCCGGCGCGCCGAGCTCCTCGGCGAACTCGCGGCGCGCGGCGGCGAGCGGCGGCTCGTCGGGCGGGTGCTCGCCCTTCGGCACGCTCCACACGCCCTCGTCCCTGCGGGCGAACAGCGGGCCGCCCGGGTGGCCGAGGAGCACCTGCACGCCGTCCGGGACGCGGCGCCACAGCAGCAGCCCCGCCGAGCGCACACCGCTCACAGCTGGTCGCGCGGCACGGGCTCGCGGCCCGGCGGCTGCACCGGACGGGGCAGCAGCGGCTCGCGCGCGCGCAGCGGGCGCTCGACCGGCTCGGCCGTCGTCACCTCGACCTCCTCGCCGGCGAGCAGCACGCGCAGCCGGCCGTCCTCGCCGTCGCGCAGCGACACGCGGACGCGCTCGTGGTCGACCTCGACGAGCACGCGCATGCCCTGGCGGCGCAGCCGGAACGACAGCGCGTCGATGCCCTGCGGCAGCGCGGGGTCGAGCGACAGCACCTCGCCGGCCTCGCGCAGGCCGCCGAAGCCCTCGACGACCGTCGACCACGACCCCGCGAGCGAGGCCATGTGCAGGCCGTCCTTGGTGTTGTGGTGCAGGTCGCGCAGGTCGACGAGCGCCGCCTCGTGCGCGTAGTCGTGGGCCAGCTCGAGGTGGCCCACCTGCGCGCAGACCACCGACTGCGTGCACGCCGACAGCGAGGAGTCGCGCACGGTGATGCGCTCGTAGTAGTCGACGTCCCGCGCGGCCTGCTCGGGCGTGAAGCCCTCCGGGCACCAGTGCAGCGCGAGCACCAGGTCGACCTGCTTGAGCACCTGCTTGCGGTAGAGCTGCACGTACGGCGCGTGCAGCATGAGCGGGTAGCGCCCCCGGAACTCCTCGAACGGCCAGACGGCGTAGTCGGTGTAGCCCTCGCTGTTGGGGTGCACGCCGAGCCGCTCGTCGTACGGCACGTGCACGTGGTCGGCCGCCTCCTGCCACGCGGCGAGCTCCTCGGGGCGCACGCCGAGCGCGTCGACGAGGTCGGGCTGGCGGCCGCACGCGGCGACCGCGGCGCGCAGGTTGCGCGCGGCCATGAGGTTGGTGAAGACGTTGTCGTCGGCGACGGCGCTGTACTCGTCCGGGCCGGTGACGCCGTCGACGTGCCACACGCCGTCGGCGGTGTGGTGGCCGAGCGAGACCCACAGCCGTGCGGTCTCGACGAGCAGCTCGAGCCCGACCTCGCGCTCGAGCGCCTCGTCGCCGGTGATGACGCGGTAGCGCTCGAAGGCGTAGGCGATGACCGCGTCGAGGTGGAAGGCGGCGGTGCCCGCCGGCCAGTACGCGGACGTCTCCTGCCCGCGGATCGTGCGCCACGGGAAGGCCGCGCCCCGGAGGCCGAGCGTGCGCGCGCGGTCCTTCGCCAGGTCGAGGATCGAGTGCCGCCAGCGCAGCGCGTCGGCGGCGGCCTGCGGCACCGTGTAGGCGAGCACCGGCAGCACGAAGCCCTCGGTGTCCCAGAACGCGTGGCCGTCGTAGCCCGGCCCGGTGAGCCCCTTGGCGGGCAGCGCGCGGCGCTCGGCGCGCGCCCCGGCCTGCAGCACGTGGAACAGCGCGAAGCGCACCGCCTGCTGCAGCACCGGGTCGCCGTGCACCTCGACGTCGGCGGCGTCCCAGAAGTCGTCGAGGTACTCGCGCTGGCTCTGCAGCAGGCCGTCCCAGCCCGAGTAGCGGGCGCCGTGCAGCGCCGCGGCCGCCTGGTCGCGCACGGCCTCCGGCGAGCGCTGCGAGCTCCAGCCGTACGACAGCAGCTTGACGAGCGTGAGCGTCTGGCCGGGCTCGAGCGTCGTGACGACCGTGGTGCGCGCCCAGTCCTCGCGCACGTCGGTCTCCTCCACGACGCGCCCCTCGCAGGTCACGACGTGGTCCATGCCGGCCGCCATGAGCAGGCCGCTGCGGCGCGTGCGGTGCAGCAGCAGCGCGCCGTGCTGCTCGGTGTCCTGGCCGACCGCGACGAGCGGGCGGTCGAGCGCCGCGGCGACGCGCGGGTCCTTCGACGTGACGGGCACGGCCTCGTTCGCGACCAGCTCGCTCTGCAGGATGATCCGCACGGGCGCGCCGACGGCGGTCACCTCGTAGCGGACCGCGGCGATCGCGCGGTGCACGAACGACACCAGCCGCGTCGACCGCACCTGCACGCGGCTGCCGGCCGGCGAGCGCCAGTCGGCGGTGCGGCGCAGCACGCCGGCGCGCAGGTCGAGCACGCGCTCGTGCGACAGCAGCTCGCCGTAGCGCACGTCGAACGGCTCGTCGTCGACGAGCAGCCGCACGACCTTGCCGTTGGTGACGTTGACGACCGTCTGGCCCTCCTCGGGGTAGCCGTAGCCGGCCTCCGCGTAGGGCAGCGGGCGCTCCTCGTAGAAGGAGTTGAGGTAGGTGCCCGGCGTCTCGTGCGGCTCGCCCTCGTCGAGGTTGCCGCGCAGCCCGATGTGGCCGTTCGACAGCGCGAAGACCGACTCGGCCTGCGCGGCGACGTCGAGGTCGAGGGCCGGCTCGCGCACGGCCCACGGCTCGACCGGGAACGTCGACGAGCCGATCACAGCAGCTGCTCCAGGTCGGTGACGACGACGTCCGCGCCGCGCTCGCGCAGGGCGTCGGCCTGCCCGACGCGGTCGACGCCGACGACGAAGCCGAAGGCCCCGGCGCGCCCGGCCTCGACGCCGGCGAGCGCGTCCTCGAAGACCGCGGCCTGCGCCGGCTCGACGCCGAGCATCGCGGCGGCCCGCAGGAAGGTGTCGGGGGCCGGCTTGCCCGGCAGGCGCTCCTCGCGCGCGACGACGCCGTCGACGCGCAGCTCCACGTCGGGCGCCAGGCCGGTCACCTCGAGCACCTGCGCGGTGTTGGCGCTGCTGGAGACGACGGCCCGGCGCAGCCCCGCCTCGCGGGCGGCCGCGAGGTAGCGGCGGCTGCCCTCGAACACCGCGACGCCGTCCTGCTCGATGGTGCGCAGCAGCAGCGCGTTCTTGCGGTTGCCGACGCCGTGCACGGTCGGGGCGCCCGGCGCGTCGTCGGGGTCGCCCTCGGGCAGCTCGACGCCCCGGCTGGCCAGGAAGCTGCGCACGCCGTCCTCGCGCTTCTTGCCGTCGACGTAGCGCTCGTAGTCGGGCCCGGGGTCGAAGGGCGTGAAGCCCTCGCCGTCGCGGGCTCGCAGCAGCTCGTCGAAGGTGGCCTTCCAGGCGCGGTTGTGCACCGACGCGGTGTCGGTGAGGACGCCGTCGAGGTCGAACAGGCAGGCGGTCACGCCGTCGGGGAGTCCGAGCACGGTCGCTCCTCAGCAGGGGGCAGGTCGACGGTCGCCCTACCCACGGCGGTCACCGTGCCACGCCTGGCCGCGGGCAGCGCCTAGGCTGGTGCGCGAGATGAGCACGCAGGCGCGCGAGGCGCTCCGGGAGCGCCTGGCGGGCGTCTCGCTGCGCGACGAGCGCCGGCTGGGCCGCCGCCTCGACGCCGCGCGCGACGCCGCCGCCCTCGTGGCCGTGGAGGCCGAGGTCGCCGCCGCCGAGGAGCGCCTCGCCCTGCGCGCCGCCGGCGTGCCGGCGCTGCGCTACCCCGAGCAGCTGCCGGTGAGCGAGCGCCGCGACGACATCGCCGCCGCGATCCGGGAGCACCAGGTCGTCGTCGTCGCGGGCGAGACGGGCTCGGGCAAGACGACGCAGCTGCCCAAGATCTGCCTGGGGCTCGGCCGGGGCGTGCGCGGGATGATCGGCCACACCCAGCCGCGCCGGCTGGCGGCCCGCGCCGTCGCCGAGCGCATCGCCGAGGAGGTCGGCTCGCCGCTCGGCGAGGACGTCGGCTACAAGGTGCGCTTCCACGACCAGGTCGGCGAGGGCTCGTACGTCAAGCTCATGACCGACGGCATCCTGCTGGCCGAGATCGCCGAGGACCGGCTGCTCCGGGCGTACGACACCCTCATCGTCGACGAGGCGCACGAGCGCAGCCTCAACATCGACTTCCTGCTCGGCTTCCTCACGCAGCTGCTGCCGCAGCGCCCCGACCTCAAGCTCGTCATCACCTCGGCGACCATCGACCCGCAGCGCTTCGCCGACCACTTCGGCGGCGCGCCGGTCGTCGAGGTGAGCGGCCGCACCTACCCCGTCGAGGTCCGCTACCGCCCGCGCACGGCGGACGAGGAGGCGGGCACCGACGACGTCGACCAGGTGAGCGCGATCGTCGCGGCCGTCGACGAGCTCGCGGCCGAGGGGCCGGGCGACGTGCTGGTCTTCCTGTCCGGCGAGCGCGAGATCCGCGACACCGCCGACGCGCTGCGCAGCCGGGCCGAGCCGGGCACCGAGGTGCTGCCGCTCTACGCCCGGCTGTCCGCCGCCGAGCAGCACCGCGTCTTCGCCCCGCACGCCGGGCGGCGCGTCGTGCTGGCCACCAACGTCGCGGAGACGTCGCTGACGGTGCCCGGCATCCGCTACGTCGTCGACCCCGGCACCGCGCGGATCTCGCGCTACAGCCAGCGCACCAAGGTGCAGCGGCTCCCGATCGAGGCGATCAGCCAGGCGTCGGCGACGCAGCGCGCCGGCCGCTGCGGGCGCGTCGAGGCGGGCATCTGCGTCCGCCTCTACAGCGAGGAGGACTTCCTCGCGCGGCCGGAGTTCACCGAGCCCGAGGTGCTGCGCACCAACCTGGCGAGCGTCATCCTGCAGATGACCGCCCTGGGGCTCGGGGAGGTCGCCGACTTCCCGTTCGTCGAGCGGCCGGAGCCGCGCAGCGTGCGCGACGGCGTGCAGCTGCTCACCGAGCTGGGCGCGGTGCAGGACGGCCGGCTCACGCCCACCGGGCGGCAGCTCGCGCAGCTGCCCGTGGACCCGCGGCTGGCGCGCATGCTCGTCGAGGCCGACCGGCTGGGCTGCCTGCGGGAGGTGCTCGTGCTCACGGCCGGGCTCACCGTGCAGGACGTCCGCGAGCGGCCGCTGGAGAAGCGGCAGCAGGCCGACGACCTGCACCGCCGCTTCGCCGACGAGACGTCGGACTTCCTGTCGCTGCTC
>CANKBT010000165.1 GCA_947479995.1 Frankiaceae bacterium
CCCCGGCCTGCGCGACGACGACCGCGCGCCAGGCGCGGCTGTCCTGCGCGGCGATCGAGCGGGCGGTCTCGTGCAGGCGCGCCTGCACGGCCGCCCAGTCCGGCACCGTGCCGGGGTGGCGCACGGGCACCACGAAGACCAGCACCCCGTCACTGTGCCAGCGGCGGGCGCCGGGGTCAGCCGGCCTGGCCGGCCAGCGTGCGGGCGACGTCGCGCGTCGCGAGCACCCGCACGGGGCCGCCGGCGGGGTCGCGCACGAGGTACTCGCCGGAGGGCAGCGCGCGCATCCGCTCCAGCAGCGGCTCGCCGGTGAGGTCGGGGGTGAGCACGAGGCCGTCCTCGAGGCGGCGGGAGACGCCGTCGACGCTCACCCACGGCCGGCGGTCGGCCGGCACGCCCTGCACGGCCTTCTCGCTGACCACGGCGACCGGCCGGCCGGCCGGGTCGACGACGACGATCGCCTGCAGGGCCGCGGCGTGCGTGCGGCGCAGGGCCTCCGACAGCGGCGTCTCGGTCTGCACGAGCGCGGCGTCGCGGGCGAGGGCGCCCGCGGTGACGCCGGGCAGGCGCCGCGACAGCCGCGCCGACTGCAGCGCGGCCGTGGCGCCGGTCCACAGGAAGGCCGCGACGAGCGCGGCGAACAGGACGCTCACCAGCCCGCCGTCGGCGCCCGCCAGCGGCAGGACGACGACCACGAGCACCGGGATGACGACCGCGGCGATGCCCCGGCCGGCCTGCGCGCTCGCGACGGTGGCGCGCGTCGGGTCGCCGGTGAGGCGCCAGACGACGGCGCGCAGCACCCGGCCGCCGTCGAGCGGCAGGCCGGGCAGCAGGTTGAAGACGGCGACGACGGCGTTGGCCACGGCGGCCAGCTGCAGGGCGGTGCCGAGCGCCCCGTCGTCGGCGAGCAGGGCGCCCGCGGCCGCCAGGCCGGCGAGCAGCAGGCTCACCATCGGGCCGACGACGGCGACGGCGTACTCGCGGGCGGGCGTCTGCGGCGGCTCGGTGATCTCCGTGGCGCCGGCCAGGAACGTCACGGTGATCGAGCGCACCGGCAGGCCGAACAGCCGCGCGACCACGCAGTGGCCGATCTCGTGGAGCAGGACGCTGGCGAGCAGCAGCGCCGCGAAGCCCGCCGCGGCGGCGTAGCCCCGGTCGACGCCGGACTCCTCGAGCGCCGGGCCGTACAGCAGCACGACCGCCAGGGCGAACAGGAACCACGACGGCGACAGCAGCACCGGGACGCCGAGCACCCGGCCCAGCCGCAGTCCCCGCACCCTCACGCGCCGAGCGTAGGCGCGGGGGCGTGAGCCCGCTGTCAGGCCGTGCGAGGCTCGCGGGGTGCTGCACCTGCAGGGGGACGCGCTCGCGGTCGACGTGGCGGAGCTGGGCGCCGAGCTGCAGTCGCTGCGCGCGACCGGGCCGGACGGCGCGGAGCGCGAGCTGCTGTGGCAGGGCGGCCCGCCGTGGCCGCGCCGCTCCCCCGTGCTGTTCCCGGTGGTCGGCCGGCTGGCGGGCGACGTGCTGCGCACCCGGGCCGGCGCCCAGCGCGCGATGACGCAGCACGGCTTCGCGCGCGACCGGTCCTTCGCGGTGGTGCACCGCACCGGCTCGACGGCCGAGCTGGTGCTCGCCGACGACGCCGAGACCCGCGCGCGCTTCCCGTACGCCTTCCGGCTCGCGCTGCGCTACGAGGTCACCGACGCCCTGCGGGTGACGTACGTCGTGGGCAACCCGGGGCCGGAGGTGCTGCCGTGCTCGGTCGGTGCCCACCCGGCGTTCGCGTGGCCGCTGGTGCCGGGGGTCGCGCGCGAGGCGCACGCGCTCGAGTTCGACGAGCCGGAGCCCGAGCCCGTGCGGCGCCTGCAGGACTCGCTGCTGCACCCCGAGCCGCGCCCGACCCCGGTCGAGGGCCGGCGGCTGGCGCTGCACGACGGGCTGTTCGCCGAGGACGCGCTGGTGTGGGACGCCGTGCGCAGCCGCGGCCTGGTCTACTCCGCGCCCGGCGCGCCGCGGCTGCGCCTCACCTGGGACGGCTTCCCGCAGCTGGGCGTGTGGTCGCGGGCGGGCGGCGGCTTCGTCTGCCTCGAGCCGTGGCACGGGCACGCCGACCCGGTCGGCTTCGACGGCGCGTTCGAGGACAAGCCGGGCCTGCTGCACGTGCCGCCGGGCGAGGAGCGCGTGCTGTCGTGGGAGCTGTCGGTCAGCCCCTGACCCGCCCCGACCAGGCCACCGCGCCGCCGAGCCCGCTCACGTGCAGCACCGCGACGCCGGCCGACGCGGCGTCGTGCCGGGCGGCCGCCTCGCTCGGCGCCACCGCCACGACGCGGGCGCCGGGCCCGCACCGCGACACCGCCTCGGGCAGGTGCGCGCCACTGCCGGCGACGGCCACGCGGGCCCCCTCGACGACGAGGCCGCCGGTGCTGCTCATCGCGAGCAGCGCCCGCTCCACGCGCGGCGACGCGCCGACGGCCGCCACCGGGTCGCCGGTGCGGGCACCGGCCAGGGCCAGCAGGGCGGCGACCAGCTCGCCCTCGCCCGCGGCGCCCCCGGTCACGCGCGCAGCGTGGCACGGTCCGGCACGGCGCGGCACGGCCGGTCTGTCGCAGGGCCGACCTACTGTCGTCGACATGACCTCCACCGTCGCGCCGAGCGGGCCCGCCCCGGCCGCTCCCGACGCGGTCGACCTCGGCCTGCCGGTGGTCGGCTCGCTGTCGCCGTCGCGCGCCGGCGACTTCATGCAGTGCCCGCTGCAGTACCGCCTCCGCACCATCGACCGGCTGCCGCAGGCGCCGTCGCCGGCCGCGACGCGCGGCACGGTCGTGCACGCGGTGCTCGAGCGGCTGTTCGACCTGCCGGCCGCCGAGCGCACCCCGACCGCGGCCGCCGCCCTGCTCGAGCCCGAGTGGGAGCGCCTGCAGGCCGCCGAGCCCGAGGTCGCCGGCATGTTCGCGGGCGAGGACGACCTCGCCGCCTGGCTGGTGAGCGCCCGCGGGCTGCTCGACGCCTACTTCACCCTGGAGGACCCCCGCCGCCTCGAGCCCGCGCGCCGCGAGGAGCTCGTCGAGCACGTCCTGCCCGGCGGCCTGCGGCTGCGCGGCATCGTCGACCGGCTCGACGTCGCGCCCGACGGCGCCGTGCGGGTCGTCGACTACAAGACCGGCCGCGCCCCGGGCGAGGCGTTCGAGGGCAAGGTCCTGTTCCAGATGAAGTTCTACGCCCTCGTGCTGTGGCGCACGACGGGGCGCGTCCCGGCGCTGCTGCAGCTGATGTACCTCGGCGGCAGCTCCTCGCAGGGGCCGGAGGTGCTGCGCTACTCCCCCGACGAGCGCGACCTGGTCGCCACCGAGCGCAAGCTGCTCGCCCTGTGGGAGGCCATCGAGCGCGCGACGCAGCGCCGCGACTTCCCGCCGCGGGTGTCGCGCCTGTGCGACTGGTGCGACCACAAGGCGCTCTGCCCGGCCTTCGGCGGCACCCCGCCGCCGTGGCCGGAGCGCGTGCCGGGCCCCGAGGAGCCCCTGCCGCACCAGCGGCGGGCCGTCGAGCGGGCCGTCGCGCAGGGCGCCGAGCGCCTGCCGCAGCAGGGCTGAGGCCCGCCGGGGCCGCCCGGTCCCGCGGGGCTAGCCGGCCCGGCCGAAGTCGTCCTCGAGGCGCTCGATGTCGTCCTCGCCGAAGTAGTCGCCGTGCTGCACCTCGACGAACACGAGCGGCTCGTCGCCGGTGCACGTCATGCGGTGCGCGACGCCGACCGGCACGTCGACCGAGGCGCCGGCCGACAGCGGCGTGTCGACGCCGTCCAGCGTGATGGCGCCCGTGCCCCGCACGACGAACCAGTGCTCGGACCGGCGGGAGTGGCGCTGGTAGCTCAGGCGCTTGCCCGGCGCCACGGTGATCTGCTTGACCTTGTGGTCGGCCTCGTCGAGGAGCACCTCGTAGGAGCCCCAGGGGCGCACGGACTCGTCAGGGGTCGTCATGGCCCCCAGGATGCCGGGGACCGCCGCGACGGGGTGGGAGGCGGCGGCCGCGAGTCCGGCGCCCGGGTGCGGCCTCGGGGGCGTCCCAGGGGCGGCGCCGGAGGCGGCCCCGGCGGCGGCGCTGCCAGGGTCGGCGCGAACGCGCTCGCCCCCGGCGGCCGCGTCCGACACGATCAGCGCACCCCCCGAGCCCAGGAGCCCCCCGCCGTGCCCGTGACCGCCCCCGCACCTCCCGCTGCCCGCGCCCAGGACCTCACCCGCGTCTACGGCGCGGGCGACACCGCCGTCCGCGCCCTCGACGGCGTCACCGTGGCCTTCGCCACCGGCGAGTTCACCGCGATCATGGGGCCGTCCGGCTCCGGCAAGTCGACCCTCATGCACACCATGGCGGGCCTCGACACGGCCTCCTCCGGGGAGGTCTGGATCGGCGAGACGCCGCTGTCCGGGCTGGGCGACAAGGGCCTGACGGCCCTGCGCCGCGACGCGGTCGGCTTCGTGTTCCAGCAGTTCAACCTGCTGCCGACCCTCACCGCGCTCGAGAACATCCGGCTGCCGCTCGACATCGCCGGGCGCAAGGCCGACCCGGCCTGGCTCGACGAGGTGATCGCGGCGGTCGGCCTGCAGGACCGCCTGGGCCACCGCCCCACCGAGCTGTCCGGCGGCCAGCAGCAGCGCGTCGCGTGCGCCCGCGCCCTGGCCAGCCGCCCCGCCGTCGTCTTCGCCGACGAGCCGACCGGCAACCTCGACAGCCGCGCCGGCGCCGAGGTGCTGGGCTTCCTGCAGCGCTCGGTGCGCGAGCTCGGCCAGACCGTCGTCATGGTCACGCACGACCCGGTCGCGGCGTCGTACGCCGACCGCGTGGTCTTCCTCGCCGACGGGCGCCTGGTCGGCGAGCTGCGCGAGCCCACGGCCGACTCCGTCCTCGACGAGATCAAGCGCCTCGAGCGCGGGGCCGCCTGATGCTGCGCGCCACGCTGCGCTCGCTGCTGGCCCGCAAGCTCCGGCTGCTGCTCTCGGCGACGGCCGTCGTGCTCGGGGTGGCCTTCACGGCCGGCGCCTTCGTGCTCACCGACTCCCTCGGCCGGGTCTTCGACGACCTGTTCGGCGACCTCGGGTCGACCACCGACGTGCAGGTGCGCGCCGCCGACTCCTTCGCGGGCGGCGGCGGGACCGTCCGCCCGCCGGTCACCGAGGACCTGCTCACCCGCCTGCGCGCCGTCGACGGCGTGGCGGCGGCGGCGGGCGACGTCGAGGGCTTCGCCGAGCTGGTCGTCGACGACGGCGCCGACGTCTACCGCAGCGCGGTCGGCGCGCCGACGATCGGCGTCAACTACGACCCCGAGCCGGCGCTCGGCACCCTGGTGCTGCGCGAGGGCGCCCCGCCCGCCGGGCCCGGCCAGGTGGCGGTCGACGCCTTCACCGCCGGCGAGACCGGCCTCGAGGTCGGCGACGACGTGCAGGTGCAGGTCGTCGACGGCACCCGCACGCTCACGCTCAGCGGGGTGTTCGGCGTCGGCGAGGACGACAGCCTCGCCGGCGCGGCGATCCTGGCCTTCGACACCCCCACCGCGCAGGAGCTGCTCGGCCGGCCCGGGGAGTACAGCGTGCTGCGGCTGCAGGCCGCCGAGGGCGTGAGCCAGGACGAGCTCGTCGCGCGGGTCGAGGCGGTGCTGCCCGAGGGCGTCGAGGCGGTGAGCGGCGCGCAGGGCGCGCAGGAGGACTCCGACGAGGTAAGCGAGGCGCTCGGCTTCGTCAACGTCTTCCTGCTGGCCTTCGCCGGCGTCGCGCTGTTCGTCGGGGCCTTCCTCATCTCCAACACCTTCGCGATCCTCGTCGCCCAGCGCACCCGCGAGCTGGCCCTGCTGCGGGCGCTCGGCGCCAGCCGGGGGCAGGTGACCCGCAGCGTCCTCGTGGAGGCGCTCGTCGTCGGCCTGGTCGCCTCGGTCGTCGGGCTCGGCGCGGGCGTCGGGCTGGCGGCCGGGCTGCGGGCCGTCGCCGGTGACGCCCTGCCCGACGGGCCGCTCGTGGTGAGCGCCCGCACGGTGGTCGTCAGCCTGCTGGTCGGCGTCGTCGTGACGCTGCTGGCCGCCCTGCTGCCCGCCCGGCGCGCCTCGGCCGTGCCGCCGGTCGCCGCCATGCGCGAGGCCACGGCGCCCGAGGCGTCGCTGCGCCGCACCACGGTCGTCGGCGTCGTGCTGCTGGCGGTCGGGGTGCCGCTGGCCCTGGTCGGCCTCACCGGGCAGGTCGTGCCGCTCGTCGCCGGCGCCGTGCTGGTCTTCCTGGCCGTCGCGGCGCTGGCCCCGCGCATCGCCACGCCGGTGACCGGGCTGCTCGGCGCGCCGCTGGCGCGCTCGCTGCCCGGCCGCCTCGGCCGGCTCAACGCGATGCGCAACCCGCGGCGCACCGCGAGCACCGCCGCCGCGCTGATGATCGGCCTGGCCCTGGTCAGCGCGGTGAGCATCATCGGCGCCTCGGCCAAGGCGAGCATCGACGGCATCGTCACCGACTCGCTCGGCGCCGACCTCGTGCTCGAGGGCGGCTTCCAGGGCTTCCCGGCCACCGTCGCCGACACCGCCGCCGCCCTGCCCGAGGTCGCGGCGGCGACGGCCCTGCGCAGCGAGGCGGCGCAGGTCGACGGCGCGGAGGCCTTCGTGCTGGCGGTGCCGGGCGCGGCGGTCGGCGACACCCTGCTGCTCGACGCGGTGGAGGGCTCGGTCGACGACCTGGCCGCGGGGCAGCTGCTGCTCAGCGAGTCCGAGGCCGAGGCCCGCGGCGTCGGGCCCGGCGACCGGCTGCCGGCGACGTTCGCCCGCGGCGAGCCGACGGAGCTGGAGGTCGTCGGCACCTACGCGCCGAACGCCTTCGTCGGCGACTACGTCGTCGAGCTGGCCGAGGCCGAGCGCTTCTCGGGGCGGCTGGCGACGTTCGTGCTGGTGTCGCTGGCCGA
>CANKBT010000166.1 GCA_947479995.1 Frankiaceae bacterium
CGACCGTCGTGGTGGGGGCGTCGGGCAGCGTGGTGCCAGCAGTCACGGGCGTCCTCTGTGCGCAGGGGGACGGCACCGTCGCGGCACCTGACGCGACCGTAACCTACGGTCGCGTAACCAGGACACCCCCGACCGTCCGGGGGTCGCGTTGCCGGGCGATCACTGCACCGCGGGCGCGGCTGGGCGTGCTGCCGGGTGCAGTGATCGCGCAGCGCTGGTCCTGGCTTGCGTCTGCTCGACGCGCGCAAGGCGTCCCCGCGTACGGCAGACGTCCTGCCTCCTGCGCGCCGGCTCCGCCGCCTGCGTCTGCTCGACGCGCGTCACGCGTCTCCGCGTACGGCAGACGTCCTGCCGCCGCGCGCTGGCTCCGCCTCTTGCGTCTGCTCGACGCGCGCCGAGCGTCTCCGCGTACGGCAGACGTCGTGCCGCCGCCCGCCGGCTCCGCCGCCGTGCGTCTGCTCGACGCGCGTCAGGCGTCTCCGCGTACGGCAGACGTTCTGCCGCCACGTGCCGGCTCCGCCCCTTGCGTCTGCTCGACGCGCGCCGAGCGGCTCCGCGTTCGGCAGACGTCCCGCCTCCTGCGCGCCGGCTCCGCCGCTCGCGTCTGCTCGACGCGCGCCATGCATCCCCGCCTGCAGCAGACGCAAGGGGAGCAGGCCGCGGGCCGACACCCGCGCCCGGCGATCACTGCACGCGCCGACCCCGCCGGACGCCTCCCCGGTGCAGTGATCACGACGGCGGCGCACCCCCGCCGGCGATCACTGCGCCCCGCACCCCCCCAGCGCTCACCCCCGCGGCGCGCGACCGCCTCCGGCGGCGCGATCACCGGGCCGCCCCGCGTGATCACTGCGCGCGCGGCCGCCGCGGGAGCCCGCGCCGGCTGGCACGATGGGGCGGCCGGCCGTCCGCCGTGGGGTAACGGCAACCCGCCAGTCTTTGGTACTGAGCGATGCAGGTTCGAGTCCTGCCGGCGGAGCCCCGGGCCCGCCGGCCCGCGCCCGGGCCCGGCCGGGGCGTCGACCCGCCCCGCTAGTCTGGCCCGCGCCGGGCTCTCCGGCGCCACCCCCGCCCCGCGAGGAGCACCCCGCCATGACCGACGCGCGCCCTGCGGCCGTCGTCGTCCTCGCGGCGGGCGAGGGCACGCGCATGCGCAGCGCGACGCCGAAGGTGCTGCACGAGCTCGCCGGGCGCAGCATGCTCGGCCACGTCGTCGCCACCGCCCGGGCGCTCGCGCCGGAGCACCTCGTGGTCGTCGTCGGCCACGCCCGCGAGCAGGTCGCGGCGCACCTCGCCGGGCTCGACGCCGAGGCGCGGCCGGTGGTGCAGGAGCCGCAGAACGGCACTGGCCACGCGGTGCGGGTCGCCCTCGACGGGCTCGACCACCTCGAGGGCACGGTCGTCGTGCTTCTCGGCGACGCCCCGCTGCTCACCGCCGACGCCGTGCGCGTGCTGGTCGCCGAGCACGAGCGGGCCGGCGCCGCGACCACCCTGCTGAGCAGCCTCGTCGACGACCCGACGGGCTACGGCCGGGTGCTGCGCGACGCCGAGGGCCAGGTGCTGCGGGTGGTCGAGCACAAGGACGCCACCGACGAGGAGCGCGCGGTGCGCGAGGTCGCCACCGGCGTCTACGCCTTCGCCGCCGGCCCGCTGCGCGAGGCGCTCGGCCGGCTGTCGACCGACAACGCGCAGGGCGAGGAGTACCTCCCGGACGTCGTCGGCCTGCACCGCGCCGCCGGCCTGCGCCTGCACGCCGTCACCGCGCCGGCCGCCGAGACCGGCGGCGTCAACGACCGCGTGCAGCTCGCCGCTGCGGCGCGCCTGCTGCGCGACCGCCTGCTGCAGCAGCACATGCGCGCGGGCGTCGCGGTCGTCGACCCCGAGACGACGTGGGTCGACGCCGACGTCGTGCTGGCCCCCGACTGCACGCTGCTGCCGGGCGTGCAGCTGCACGCCGGCACGACCGTCGCGACCGGCGCGGTCGTCGGCCCCGACAGCACCCTGCGCGCCACCCGCGTCGGCGAGGGCGCCCGCGTCGTGCGCAGCCACGTCGACGGCGCCGAGGTCGGCCCGGGCGCGACGGTCGGCCCCTTCACCTACCTGCGCCCCGGCACCGTGCTCGGCGAGGGCGCCAAGGCCGGGGCCTTCGTCGAGGTCAAGGCCAGCGAGGTCGGCGCGGGCAGCAAGGTGCCGCACCTGTCGTACGTCGGCGACGCGGTCATCGGCGACCGCACGAACATCGGCGCCGGCACCATCGTCTTCAACTACGACGGCCGCCAGAAGCACCGCACGCGCATCGGCAGCGACGCCAAGGTGGGCGGCCACAACAGCCTGGTCGCGCCGGTCGAGGTCGGCGACGGCGCCTACACCGGCGCCGGCACGGTCGTCCGCGAGGACGTGCCCCCGGGCGCCCTCGCGGTGTCGGAGAACACCCAGCGCACCATCGAGGGCTGGGTCGCCCAGAAGCGGCCCGCCGCAACTCCAGGGGAGTCATGACCGGTCTCGAGATCTCGAGCTCCAAGAACCTCATGCTGTTCGCCGGCCGGGCGTTCCCCGAGCTGGCGGCCGAGGTCGCCGAGGCGCTCGGCGTCGCGGCCGTGCCGACGAGCGCGTACGACTTCGCGAACGGCGAGATCTTCGTGCGCTTCGAGGAGTCGGTGCGCGGCTGCGACGCCTTCGTGCTGCAGAGCCACACGGCGCCGATCAACACGTGGGTCATGGAGCAGCTGCTCATGGTCGACGCGCTCAAGCGCGCGAGCGCCAAGCGCATCACCGTGGTCATGCCCTTCTACCCGTACGCCCGGCAGGACAAGAAGCACCGCGGCCGCGAGCCCATCAGCGCGCGACTGGTCGCCGACCTGTTCAAGACGGCGGGCGCCGACCGGCTTATGACCGTCGACCTGCACACCGCGCAGATCCAGGGCTTCTTCGACGGCCCGGTCGACCACCTGTTCGCGCTGCCGCTGCTGGCCGACCACGTCGAGGCGAAGTACGGCCGCGAGGACCTCGTCATCGTCTCGCCGGACGCCGGCCGGGTGCGCGTGGCCGAGCGCTGGACCGACCGCCTCGGCGCCGGCCTCGCGATCATCCACAAGCGCCGCGACCCGAACGTGCCGAACGAGGTCAAGGTCGGCGAGGTCGTCGGCGACGTCGCCGGCAAGACCTGCATCCTCGTCGACGACATGATCGACACCGGCGGCACGATCACCAAGGCCGCCGAGCTGCTGTTCGACAACGGCGCCGCCGACGTCGTCGTGACCGCCACGCACGGCGTGCTGTCGGGCCCCGCGCTCGACCGCCTGAAGAACAGCCGCATCAGCGAGGTCGTCGTCACCAACACGCTGCCGATCAGCGACGACCGGCGCTTCGACGGCCTCACCGTGCTGTCGATCGCGCCGCTCATCGCCCGCGCCGTGCGCGAGGTCTTCGAGGACGGCTCGGTCACCAGCCTGTTCGACGGCGCCGCCTGACCGCCGTGCGACGGCGGCCCCGGCCGCAGCAGCGGCCCTGCGGGGTCGCCCCGCCGCTCCGGTAGTCTCGACCCCTGCGCGCCGTCGCGCGCCCACCCGCACTGCCAGCCGTGCCCCGTCCGGGGCGTGCACAGCCCCGCCCGAGGAGAGTCCCGCCGTGTCCGAGGTCCGCATCGTCGCCGAGCCCCGCACCGAGTTCGGCAAGGGTGCCGCTCGTCGCGTGCGCCGCGCCGACAAGGTGCCCGCCGTCCTGTACGGCCACGGCGAGCCCCCGCGCCACGTCTCCCTCCCGGGCCACGAGCTCATGCTCGCGCTGAAGTCCGACGCCAACGTGCTGCTGACGCTGGAGACCGCCGAGGGCGACCAGCTCGCGCTGCCCAAGGCCGTCGTCCGCGACCCGATCAAGGGCCACCTCGAGCACGTCGACCTCATCGCGGTCCGCCGCGGCGAGAAGGTCACCGTCGAGATCCCGGTCGTCCTCGTCGGCGAGGCCGCCCCCGAGACGCTCGTCGACCACCAGATCACCACGCTGACCCTCGAGGCCGACGCGACCGACCTCCCGGAGTCCGTCGAGGTCTCGGTCGAGGGCCTGTCGGCCGGCAAGACCGTCACCGCCGGCGAGATCACCCTGCCGCGCGGCACCACGCTGCAGCAGGACGGCGAGCAGGTCGTCGTGCAGGGCCTGGGCGTCATCAGCGAGGAGGCCCTCGAGGCCGAGCTCGAGGCCGCCGAGGAGGAGCTGGGCGCCGGCCAGGCCGGTGCCGAGGCCGCCGACGAGGGCGACGTGCAGGCCGAGGGCGACAGCCCCGACAACGAGGGCAGCGAGTCGGACAAGGCCGGCGAGGGCGACGACGTCCCCGCCACCGAGGCCTAGACCGCTCCCGCGCCGCCGCCCGTGGCCGACGACGACCCCTGGCTCGTCGTCGGCCTGGGCAACCCCGGCCCGTCGTACGCCGGGAACCGGCACAACGTCGGCTTCATGGTCGCCGACCTGCTCGGCGAGCGGGTCGGCAGCCGCTTCAAGGCCCACAAGGGCCGGGCGGACCTCGTGGAGGGCCGCCTGGTCGGCCGCCGCGTGCTCGTCGCCAAGCCCAAGACGTACATGAACCTGTCGGGCGGGCCGGCCGCGTCGCTGCGCGACTTCTTCAAGGTGCCCGCCGAGCGGATCGTCGCCGTGCACGACGAGCTCGACATCGACTTCGGCCGGCTGCGCCTCAAGCGGGGCGGCGGCGCCGGCGGCCACAACGGCCTGCGGTCGCTCGACAGCAGCCTCGGCACGCGCGACTACCTGCGCGTGCGGGTCGGCATCGGGCGGCCGCCGGGCCGCCAGGACCCCGCCGACTTCGTGCTCAAGGACTTCTCGGCCACCGAGCGCAAGGAGCTCGGCTTCGTCGTCGACCGGGCGGCCGACGCCGTCGAGGCGCTGCTCACCGGCACGCTCGAGGCGGCGCAGAACACCTACCACCAGGACGTGTAGATGCCCTCCGCGCTCGCCGCCGTGCTCGTCCTGCTCACCAGCGCCGCCGTGCTCGTGCTGGAGATCATCGCCAACCGCCTCGTGGCGCCGTACGTCGGGCTCACGCTCGAGACGACGACCGCCGCGATCGGCGTGGCGCTCGCCGGCATCGCCGCGGGCTCGGCCCTCGGCGGCCGCCTCGCCGACGTCGTCGACCCGCGCCGCTGGCTGGGGCTCGCGACCGCGCTCGGCGGCGTGCTCGTGCTCGTCGCGCGCCCGACCGTGCTGGCGCTCGGCCCGTCGGTCGGCGGCGGCGCGGGCGCGACCATCGTGCTCGTCACGGTGGCGGTCCTGCCCGCCGCGCTGGTGCTCACGATGGTGACGCCCGGCGTCATCAAGCTGCGGCTGCGCACGCTGGAGGAGACCGGCGCGACGGTCGGGCGGCTGTCGGCCACCGGCACCATCGGCGCGCTCGCCGGCACGTTCCTCACCGGGTTCGTGCTGCTGTCGGCGCTGCCGACCTCGCGGGTGCTGCTCGTCGTCGGCCTGGTGCTGGTCGTGCTCGGCGTCGTCGTCGCGGTCGTGCTGCCGACGGGCCGCGCGGTCGACGAGCGGCCGCTGCTGGGCCTGCTGCTGCTCATGCTGCTGGGCTCCGGCTGGCTCGTGCTCGCCGACAGCAGCTGCGACCGCGAGACGCGCTACTACTGCGCGCGCGTCGTCGAGGACCCCGACCGCGAGGGCGGGCGGGTGCTGTTCCTCGACAGCCTGCGCCACTCCTACGTCGACCTCGACGACCCGCGGCACCTCGAGTTCAGCTACACCCAGCGCATCGCGGCGGTGCTCGACGCGCAGCCGGCGGGCCCGCTCGACGCGCTGCACCTCGGCCTCGGCGGGGGCACGATCCCGCGCTACCTGGCCGACACCCGGCCCGGCTCGAGCAGCCGCGTGCTGGAGGTCGACCCCGGCGTCGTCGACCTCGACCGCGACGCGCTCGGCCTGGTCACCGGCCCCGACCTGACGGTGCGCGTCGGCGACGCGCGCACGTCCATCGCCGACGAGCCCGACGACGCGTACGACGTCGTGGTCGGCGACGCGTTCGGCAGCCTCGCGGTGCCGTGGCACCTGGCCACCCGCGAGATGGCCGAGGACATCGCGCGGGTGCTGCGCGAGGACGGCGTCTACGTCGCCAACGTCATCGACAACCCGCCGGCGGCGTTCGTGCGCGCGGAGGTCGCCACGCTGCGCGCGGTCTTCGACGAGGTGCTGCTCGTCGGCACCGCGGGCCAGGCGGACGGCGGGGCGGGCGGCAACTACGTGCTCGTCGCGACCGACGGCGCGCTGGACGCCGCGGCCGTGGAGGCCCTCGGGGCCGGGCGCGAGCAGCCGTGGACCGTCACCGGCACCGACGACTTCGCGGGCGACGCCGACGTGCTCACCGACGACGACGCCCCCGTCGACCAGCTCCTCACGCCGTACGCGCGGGTCGACCGCACCTAGCCGGGCGCGCGGCTCAGGCGCGTCGCGGCGACGGCAGCAGGGCGCGGGGGTCGAGTGCGCGCAGCGCCCGGCGCCAGGCGGGCACGCCCTCGGCGAGAGCGGCGCGCACCGCGTCGCTGCGCTCCCAGGCGGCCGCGGCCGCGGGCTCGTCGACCGGCTGCGGCGACCACGCGACCCGGTCGGCCAGCCGCCCGAGCGCGTCGACGTGCGGGGCGGCGGCCGCGGGCGCGGCCGCGCGCAGGTCGCCCGTGGTGCTCGCCGGGGTGACGGGCACGCCGGCCGCGCGCAGCTGCGCGACGACGTCGGCCCAGGCGCCGAGCACGCGCTCGGCGGGGGAGCGGCGGGTGCGCCGTCGCCGGCGACGCCGGGCCGCCAGCACCGGCACGGCGAGCACGGCCAGCACGAGCAGCGCCGCCGCCGCGGCGAGGACCGCCGGCAGCGCGCTGCCACCGGGGTCGGCCGGCGCGACCGGCGGGGCGGCCGCGGGCGGCCCG
>CANKBT010000167.1 GCA_947479995.1 Frankiaceae bacterium
GCCCGCGCGACGTCGCGGTCGGCGGGGCGCTGCCCGCCGACGTCGGCCGCCCGCGCGGCGCCGCCGCGCGCGACCGGGTGGCCGCCGTCGCCCCCTCGTGCCGCGCCGACGCCGCCGGGCCGGCCGACCTCGTCGTGCTCGCACCGACCGGGCCGCCGGCCGACGAGGACGTCCTGCGCCTGAGCGCGGGCAGCGCGCCGCACCTGCTCGTCACCGCCCGCGAGGCCGTCGGCGTGGTCGGGCCGCTCGTGCTGCCCGGGCGCACCGCCTGCCTGCACTGCCTCGACCACGCCCGCACCGACCGCGACCCGGGGTGGCCGGTGCTCGCGGCCCAGCTGTCGGTGCCCGCCCGGGGGCCCGACGGCTGCGACGCGGCGCTCGCCGCGGCGGTCAGCGCGCAGGCCGCGCTGCAGGTGCTCGCGCTGCTCGACGGCGCGCCGGCCGCGGCCCTCGGCGGCACGCTCGAGCTCGCCCTGCCCGACTGGCGGTGGCGCCGCCGCTCCTGGGCGCCGCACCCCGCCTGCCCCTGCCGGGCCGTCGCCTCGTGACCCCGGGGTCGCACCCGGCCCGGGTGCGGGCGGGTCGGGGTCGCCACCGGCGGCGCAGAGGCGGACACTGGCGACGTGCCCGACATCCCCCGCCGCGCCGTCACGCGCTCGGCCAAGCTCGCGACCCTCCCGATCGGGGTCGCCGGCCGAGCCACCCTGGGCCTCGGCAAGCGGATCGGCGGCAAGCCCGCCGAGGCGGTGGCCCTCGAGCTGCAGGCCCGCACGGCCGAGCAGCTGTTCCAGGTGCTCGGCCAGCTCAAGGGCGGCGCCATGAAGATGGGGCAGGCGCTCTCGGTCTTCGAGGCCGCGCTGCCCGAGGAGGTCGCGGCGCCCTACCGCGCCGCTCTCACCAAGCTGCAGGAGGCCGCGCCCCCGCTGCCGGTCGCCACCGTGCACGCCGTGCTGGCCGCCGAGCTGGGCGCCGACTGGCGCGCGATGTTCACCAGCTTCGACGACACCCCGACCGCCGCCGCGAGCATCGGGCAGGTGCACCGCGCCGTCTGGGGCGACGGACGCGACGTCGCCGTGAAGATCCAGTACCCCGGCGCCGGCCCCGCGCTGCTGTCGGACCTCAAGCAGCTCAGCCGCCTGGCCCGCATGTTCTCCGCGCTGACGCCCGGCCTCGACGTCAAGCCGCTCATCGCCGAGCTCACCGAGCGCGTCACCGAGGAGCTCGACTACCGCCTCGAGGCGCAGAGCCAGACCACGTTCCACGAGGCGTACGAGGACGACCCCGACATCGTCATCCCGGCGGTCCTCACCGGCACCGAGCGCACGATCGTCACCGAGTGGCTGGAGGGCCGGCCGCTGTCGGCGGTCATCGCCGACGGCACGGTCGACGAGCGCGACCGCGCGGCGCTGCTGCTCGCGCGCTTCCTGTTCAGCGGCCCGGTGCTCGCGGGGCTGCTGCACGCCGACCCGCACCCGGGCAACTTCCGCCTCACGCCGGACGGCCGCCTCGGCGTCCTCGACTTCGGGGCGGTCAACCACCTGCCGGACGGCTCCCCCGAGCCGATCGGGCGCCTGACCCGCTGGGCCCTCGACGGCGACGCCGACGCGGTGCTCGCCGCGCTGCGCGAGGAGGGCTTCGTCCGCCCGTCGATCGACGTCGACGCCCAGGAGGTCCTCGACTACCTGCGGCCGCTGCTCGACCCCGTGGCGCAGGAGACCTTCCGCTTCAGCCGGGCGTGGCTGCGGGCGCAGGCGCTGCGCGTCGGCGACCCACGCAACCCGGCGTCCGCGCTCGGGCGGCAGCTCAACCTGCCCCCGTCGTACCTGCTGCTGCACCGCGTGACGATGGGGACCATCGGCGTGCTGAGCCAGCTGGGCGGCGAGGCGCCGTTCCGCGCCGAGATGGCGAGGTGGCAGCCGGGCTTCGCCGAGCCGGGCAGCGCGCTCGCCGAGCACGCCGCGTCGGCGTCCGAGGTGCGGGCGCAGCTCACCGCGGTGGCGCCGCAGGCACCGCCGCCGCCCGTCACCGCCGCGCCCCGTGGCCGCCGGCGCGGCGAGCGGGGCTGACCCGCCGCCGAGCGGCTCGCCGCGCCGAGCCGCCGCCGAGCGGCTAGGTGCCCGCTCCGGGCGCCTGCTCCTCGAGCGCCCGCCGCAGCAGCTCCAGCCCGCGCGCGGCCAGCTCCTCGGCGCGGGCCGGGTCGACCTCGACCTCCATGGCCGCGCCGACCGGCCCCTCGGCGTAGCCGACGGCGGCCACGACCGCCGCGCGCTCCTCGGGCGGCAGCGCGGCGAGCGCGCCCTCGAGGCGGCTCAGCAGCGCGGCCTCGCTGTCGTCGGGCGTCGGGTCGCGCAGGGCGTCGACGACCTGCGGCGGCATCATGCGCAGGCGCGGCGGGCGCTCGCTGGTCAGGGCTCCTCCGAGGGGGTCGGGCGGGCGGGACGCACGAGAGCCGCCCCGGTCTCCCGGAGCGGCTCTCGCTGCCTCGCCGTCAGGTCGCCTCGCGGCGGTGTGTCGCTCGTAGCGACGTGTGTGGGACCGGGGGCCTTGGACGGGTCGGCACCTGTAGTGAACCGCACCCGGCGCCGGCCGATTCCCCGTCCCGGGTGTTCAGGACCCGTCGGACGGGGCCTGCTCGGCGCCGGACGGGGCCGCCGGCTCCGCGGCCGGCACGGCCTGCGGCGCCGGCGCGGGGGCGTCCGTGACGGCCGCGGCGACGGGCGGTGCGACGGGGGCCGCGGCGGGCGGTGCGACGGGCGCGGCCGGGGCCTCGGGAGCCGAGCCGGCGCCGGCGGCGCCAGCGGCGCCACGGCCGTCACCGCCCTGCGGCGCGGTCGGCGCCGCCGGGGCGTCGGCCGGGGCCGACGACACCGGCGCGGCCGGCGCCGTGGTCTCGGGGGCGCCCGGCGCCTCGGACGCGGTGGGAGCGGGCGACGGCGCCTCGCCGGTCGACAGCGCGGCGGCCTCCTGCGCGGCCTCGGGGGCGGCGGCACCGCCCTCGCCGGGCGCGCCGCCGGCCGGCACGGCGCCGCGGTCGCGGTCGCGACCCCGCCCGCCGCGCCGCTTGCCGCTGCGGCCCTCACGGCCCTCACGGCCCTCGCCCGCCTCGCCCGGAGCGCCCTGGCCCTGCTGGCCCTGGTGCTGACCGCCCTGACCGCCCTGACCGCCCTGGCCCTGGCCGCCCTGGCGGCGCCCCTGCGGGGTGCCGTCCGGGCGCGGCTGGCCGCCCATGTCCATGGCGCCGGCGAGCGTGTACTCGTGGACGAGCAGCTCGAGGCCGGGCTGGTCCGCTGGCGGCGCCGTCGCGATCTTGCTCTCGGCGAGCTGCCGCAGCTGCGCGAGGCGCGCGCGGCGGCGGCCGGGGTTGTCCTGCGGGTAGGTCAGCAGCACGGCGTGCGCGGCGCACGCCGCGGTGCCCGCGACGGAGGTGACGGCCTCGCGCACCAGAGCGAGGTCGGTGGTGCACGGCGCGCACTGCAGCGCGGGCGAGGAGCTCATGCCGGGCACGCTAGTCGGCGGCCCGGCCCCCCGGCACGCCGGTTCTCAGGCGGCCGGCACCGGCTGGCCGGGGCAGCCCTCGAGCACCCGCATGACGGCGTCGCGCTCCGGCGGCGTCACCCACAGGCCGTACCCCGCCTTGACCGCGACCTGCCGGGCGACGTACGCGCAGCGGTAGCCGCGGGCGGGCGGCAGCCAGGTCGCCGCGTCGCCGTCGCCCTTGCTCTGGTTGAGGTCGCCGCGCACCGCCAGCAGGTTGAGCGGGTCGTTGGCGAAGCGCTGGCGGGTGCCGGCGTCCCAGCCCTGCGCGCCGGTCTGCCACGCGTGCGACAGCGCCACGACGTGGTCGACCTGCACCTCGCTGGCCCGCTCCTTGGCGAAGGCGACGACCTCGCCGCTGTACGGGTCGGCGAGCGTGCCGGCCACGACGACGCAGCCGCGGGTGCCCGGGCGCACCTCGTCGTCGACGAGGTCGCGGGCCAGGACGTCGTTGCGGGTGTCGCAGCCGTTGCGGTCGACGTCGGCCCAGGACGGGCCGAACAGCTCGCGGTCGTAGCCGGTCCGCGGCGCGCGGCCCTGCACCGGCAGGCCCGCCAGGACCTCGAGCGCGCTGCCGGTGGCGACGGGTGCGCGCGTCCCGGCGGGCGCCGGCGCCGCGACCGGCTCGGCGGGCAGCGCGCACCCGGAGGCGGTCAGCCCGGCGAGCAGCAGCAGGGGCAGCAGGCGTCGCACCACGCCAGTAGAGCGCGGCCGTCCGACGCCCGGGCGCCGGCGCGCGGCCCCGGCTAGCGCTCCGACCAGGTCGCCGGGTCGGTCGTCCCGGTCAGCACCAGCAGCACCATCGTCACGATCCTCGTCATGCGCCAGAGCGTCGGCGCCCGGCGGCCGCGGGAGCACCACCCGACCGGGTGACTGAAACGGCGATCGCCGTCCGGCGGGGTGTGACGGTGCGGACGGCTTCCGTCGATCTTGCCCGGGCACCCCTGTCCTCAGCACGTACGGGCCGCGCACCACAGCGCGCCCGGACAACGGAGGGCTCCACACCATGGCCAGCACCAACCGCACCACCGGCACGGACCACGACGTCACCACCCGCGACGTCACCGACCACGTCGGGCACGTCGGCGGCCGCCGCATCAGCACCGAGACCAAGGCCGCCTTCAAGACGACGGAGTTCCTCGCCTACCTGGCGACCGTCATCGCGATCGCGATCGCCTCGCAGGTCGTCGGCGAGGACAGCGGCGCGAACGACGGCGGCGACTACTTCCTCGCCGACAAGGCGCTGTTCTACATCACGCTCGTCACCATCGGCTACCTCGTGAGCCGCGGCCTGGCGAAGTCCGGCAGCCGCGACTTCTACGACGACAAGAGCGCGCGCTAGCCGCTCCGCGCACCGCACGCCGAGGCGCCGCACCCCACCGGGGGGCGGCGCCTCCGCGCTGTCCGGGGCCCGTCCGGGTTGCGGCGCGCAGACGGCCGCGCGAGGGTCCGACGACGCGGTCCCGCGGATGGCTGTGGTCTCAACTCCTCGCGGGACCGCGTCCTGCGGCTGCTGCCCGGTGACGACCGGCTCACGCCGTACGCGCCGTCACGCCGGGCTCCCGCTCAGCGGGTGACGTCCTCGCCCAGGTAGAGGAAGCCGTGCGCCTCGTCGCGGAACGGGATGCCGGCCGCGGCGAGCGCGGCGTCCCAGTCGCCGGTGACGGCCGGGTCGGCGCCCTGCATGCCGTGGTCGGCGGTGAGCAGCACGACGACGTCGTCGGCCAGCCCGCGCTCCTCGACGAGGTCGAGCCACGCGCCCAGGCGGCGGTCGCTGTCGACGAGCCCGGCGCGGGCGACGGCCGAGCCCGGCCCCCCGGCGTGGTGGGCGCCGTCGGTGAGCGTGGTGTTCCACCACGTCAGCCGCGGCGGCGTGCCCTCGCGCCACAGCCCGAGCACCTGCTCGAGCCCGATCGCGTCGATCTGGCTGCCCCACCGGTAGTCGGGCTGGTCGACGAACGCCTGCGTCGCCCGCGGGTCGTCCTCGGGCGACGGGAGCGAGGCGGCGAGCGCGCCGGTGCCGCCCGCGCTGTCGCGCACCAGCGCGAACGTCGAGTGCGTGGCCCCGCGGTCGACCGGGTCGTCGACGCACGCGGTCACCGCGCCCGGCGCGGCGGCGGCCACCCGCTCGAAGACGGTGGTGACGCCGGGGCGCAGGAAGTCCATGGCGCGGTGCCACGTGTCGCTGCTGTTGGGCGTGACGGCCTCACCGGTCTCGCGGTCGTAGTAGGCGTTGTGGACGATGCCGTGGCGCCCGGGCCCGACGCCGGTGAGCGCGCACGTGTGGTTGACCAGCGTGACGCTCGGGAACTCGGCGATCGCCCCGCCGCGCAGCGCGCAGCCGCGGGCGAGCAGCCGGGCGACGGCGGGCAGCTCCCCCGACGCGGCCATGGCGAGCAGGTCGGCGCTCGGCGCGCCGTCCCACAGCAGCCCGACGACGTGCGGCGCGCCCGGTCCGGCCAGCGCCAGCGGCGCGCCGTCCATGCCGTCGGCGGACGCGCCGGCGAGCACGGCGAGGGTCGCGGCGACGTCGACGGTGCGGGCGACGCCGTCCACCACCCCGCGGGCGGTGACGCCGGCCCCGGACAGCAGCAGCGGCGCGCGGGACTGCAGGGCGTTGAGCGAGCCGTGCTCGCCGCGGTGCCCGCCGCGGTCGGTGTAGTCGTGGTCGCCCGCGTGCACGACCGCCAGGTCGGGGGCCCGCGGGTCGGCGAACAGCGAGTGCAGGCGCACGGCGGCGAAGGGGTAGGCGTCGTCGTCGTACGGGTCCTGGTGCGCCACCGGGTCGCGGCCCGCGAGCACGGTCGTCGTGCCGTCGGCGGCGAGCGCGCTGCGCCCGCGGGCGTCGGCGACGACCACCCGGTCGCCCTCGCGCCAGGCGACGAGCGCCACCACGCGGGCCAGGTCGTCGGCGAGCAGCACGTCGAGCGCGCGCTCGCGCAGGGCGGTGCGCTCGGCCGTGTCCCGGTGACCCGGGGAGACGTGGGGTGCGAGGGTGCGGGTGGGCAGGGGCACGCCGCGACAGTACGGCGGGCCCGCACCCCTGGTGAGCACCCGAGGAGGAGCCGGTCATGACGTGCACGAGGTGCGGCCGCGAGGTCCGCGCCACCAGCAGCTTCTGCCCGCACTGCGGCGAGCCGGTGCGGGCCGACGGCACCGACACGCAGGTGCTGCCCGTCCAGGGCCCGCCGCCGCAGGGCCCCCCGCCGAGCGCGCCGCAGGGCCCGCCGCCGTCGCCGTTCTCGCGCAGCGGCGAGCAGGCGCCTCCCCCGCCGCCGCCTCCCCCGCCCGCGCCGCCGCGCCAGGCGCCGCCGCAGGCCGCGC
>CANKBT010000168.1 GCA_947479995.1 Frankiaceae bacterium
GACCAGGCCGAGCGCCAGGCCCACGAGGCCGTTGCGGACCTCGGGGCGCGACAGCAGGCCGGGCACGTCCTCGCGGGCGGGGTCGGCGAAGGCGACGCCGTCGCCGACGGTGTCGGCGCGCACGCGCACGGCGATCGCCTGGTCGGCGTACGACTGCAGCGCGGCGGTGCGGGTGGCCTGGTCGGCGCCGGCCAGCTCGGTCGCGAACTCGTCGCGCGCCGCCTCGATCGCCGCCAGCGTCGTCGCGGCCTCCTCGCGGAAGCGCGTCTCGCTGGCCGACCGGTAGGCGGCGACGACGGCGTCGACGGCCTCGAGCGCCTCGTCGGCGGTCGCCCCGCTCGCGGTGACGAGGAAGGTGTTGACCGCCTCCTGCGGCACGGTGGTCACCCGGCCGCGGAAGTCGTCGAGCTCCTCGCCGAGCGAGGCGGCCGCCTCGCCGAGCACGGCGTCCGAGCCGGCGAAGGCGGCCTGGTCGGCGACGTAGCGGTTCTGCACGTCGCTGTTCGGCACGGTGGTGGTGCCGAGGGCGATGCGGGGGTCCTGCAGGCCGAGGGTCGCGCTGGCCGAGGCGCCGGCGTCGGTGGCGACGCCGGCGGCGATGCCCAGCAGCGCGAAGACGGCGACGTAGACCGCCGAGAGCAGGCGGTTCTCCCACAGCGCGCGCAGCAGCCCCGGGCGCTCGTCGCCCTGCTCAGCCGTCGTCATGCCGTCCCCGCTCGCTCGTCCGTCGGCCGTGTGGCCCCCTGCTCTGTCGGCCGCCCTCCGGCGGGCCTTGACCGCCACGCTATGCGGGGCGGCGCGGGCGCGAGGCCCGCTCGGCGTGAGAGGTGGATCATGCCGCCCCCCGCCCGGCCAGCCGCGACACCTCGCGCAGCACCGCCGCGCGGTACGCCGCGCCGCCGAAGCGGGCCAGCGCGTCGGCCCGCGCCGCCCGCCCGAGGGCGTCGGCCCGCGCCGGGTCGTCGAGCAGCTCCTCGACCGCGGCGGCCGCCGCCGCGGCGTCGCCCGGCGGCACGAGCAGCGCGGTGCGGCCGTCGTCCAGCACCTCCGCGAGGCCCTGCACGCCGGAGGCGACGACCGGCCGCTCCGACAGCACCGCCTCGACCGCGACGTTGCCGAAGGACTCGCCGAGCGAGGGCACCAGCACCACGTCGGCGGCGTCGTACGCCGGCCAGACGTCGTCGGCGAAGCCGGTCAGGGCCACCCGGTCGCCCAGGCCCTCCCTCGCGACCGTGGCCCGCAGGCCGTCGGCGAAGGGCTCGTAGCCCGGGAAGACGTCGCCGACGAGCGTGAGGTGGACGTCGCGGCCGCGCGCGAGCAGCAGCCGCGCGACCTCGACGGCGACGTCCGTGCCCTTGCGCTGCGACAGCCGCCCGACCACGACGAGGCGCGACGGGCCGGCGTGCGGCGCGCGGGGCCGCACCGGCACGGGGCGGTCCACGCCGTTGTGCACCACCACGGTGCGGGCGGCGAGCCGCGGCACGACGCCGGCCACCACCCGCGCCGTCTCGGCGCTGTTGGCGACCAGGCGGCCGGCCAGCACGAGCGGGCCGTACAGCGCCAGGCCCACGGCGCGGCCGACCCCGACCTCCGCCTCGTGCACGTGGCACAGCGCGCGCACCCGGGCGAGCCGGCCGGCGAGCAGCCACACCGGCAGCGTGATCGTGTTGACGTAGAGGGCGGCCACCCGCTCGCGGCGCAGCAGGCGCACCAGGCGGGGGAGCGCGACCGCCAGCTGCCCGGCGAGCCGCAGCAGCCCGGCCGGGGTGGCGAAGGCCTTGCGCAGCACGGGGAACGGCAGCACCCGCACCTCGTGGCCGAGGGCGCGCACCTCGGCGGCGAGGGGCCCGTCGGCCGGCAGCACGACGAGCACGCGCCAGGTCGCGGCGGGCAGCGCGGCCAGCGACGCGAGCAGCTGGCGGTCGGAGCCGTACAGGTCGGGCGACGGGTGGGCCACCAGGACGCAGGGCCGCTGCTCCACCTGGCCGACCCCCCTCCAGCCCGGCGCGCCGGGGCTGTGCACGAGCGCCGGTCGGCGCCCTCCCGCACACTAAGGTGCAGGTCACGCGCTCCTCGCTCAACCTCGAGCGCGTCCCGGTCGAGGAGCAGGGCATGCACATCGCGATGGTCGGGACCCGTGGGGTGCCCGCGCGCTACGGCGGCTTCGAGACCGCGGTCGAGGAGGTCGGGCGGCGCCTCGCCGCGTCCGGCCACCGCGTCACGGTCTACTGCCGCGGCGGCGACCCGGCCCAGCGGACGCACCTCGGCATGGAGCTCGTCCACCGGCCCGCGGCGCAGCGCAAGACGCTCGAGACGCTCAGCCACACGGCGCGCTGCCTGCCGCACCTGCTGCAGACGCGCCCCGACGCGACGCTGATGTTCAACGCCGCCAACGCGCCGCTGCTGCCGGCGCTGCGCAGCGCGCGCCTGCCCGTGGCGACGCACGTCGACGGGCTCGAGTGGCAGCGCGCCAAGTGGGCCGGCGCCGGCCGCCGCTACTACCAGCAGGCCGAGCGCCTCGCGGTGCGCTGGTCCGACGCCCTCATCGCCGACGCCGAGGGCATCGCCGCGCACTACCGCGAGACCCACCGCGCCGAGACGGTGCTGCTCACCTACGGCGCCCCGCTGCGCACCTCGCTGTCGCCCGCGCCGCTCGACCCGCTCGGCCTGGTCAAGGACGGCTACCACCTCGTCGTCGCCCGCTTCGAGCCCGAGAACCACGTCCGCGAGGCCGTCGCGGCGCACGTCGCCAGCCGCGCCACCATGCCGCTCGTCGTCGTGGGCGCCGCGCCGTACGCCGACGACTACACGCGCGAGGTCGAGCGGGCCGCCGCCGGCGACCCGCGGGTGCGCATGATCGGCTCGGTCTGGGACCAGGACCAGCTCGACGCGCTCTACGCCCACGCCCGCACGTACGTGCACGGGCACTCGGTCGGCGGCACCAACCCGTCGCTGCTGCGGGCCGCCGGCGCCGGCGCGCCCGTGCTGGCGCGCGACGTCGTGTTCAACCGCGAGGTGCTGGGGGCGCACGGCCGCTACTGGGCCACGGACGCCGAGCTCGCGGCGCTGCTCGAGGAGGCCGAGGCGCACGGCGACGCCGCCCGCAGCCGCGGCGAGGCCGGGCAGGCCGAGGTCGTCGACCGCTACGACTGGGACGACGTGGCGCAGGGCTACGCCGACCTGTGCCGTGCGCTGGCCGACGGCACCGCCGTGCCGCCGCGCCCGCGCCGCCGGCCGCGGCGCGGGGCCCCCGCCCGGTCGGGGACGTGACCGGCACACCGCTCGAGCGCCCGGCCGCGCCCGCCCGGGCCGCGGCACCGCCGCCCGACCCGCAGCACGGTGCCGCCCCCGTCCTCGGCGTCGGCACCGACTTCGTGCGCGTGCCGCCCGACCGCCGCTACGTCTGGGTGCCGCTCGACAGCCGCCGCGCCAGCCTGTCCGGCCTCGGCCTCTACAGCGCCACGCGCCGCCGCGGGCGCCTCGGCAGCGCCGGGCTCGCCGCCGCCGTGCGCGTCGCCGGCCCGCGGGTCGTGCCGTTCCCGCGCGAGCGCTGGACCCCGCCGATGGGCGCCGAGGCGTGGGCCGCGCTCGTCGAGGCGTGGCGCGCCCTGCCGCCCCACGACGGGCTCGCCCTGCACGAGAAGCCGCAGGTCGGCCGCAGCGGCTTCGGCGTGCTGCTCATGCGGGCCGGCCGCCCCGTCGCCTTCGTCAAGACCCGCCCGGCCGGCGGCCGCGGCAACGAGCTGCCCGTCCTGCGCGCCCTGCAGGAGGCGCGGCTGCCGGCGCTGCGCACCCCCGCCGTGCTCGCCGCCGGCGAGGTGGCCGGCTGGACGTGGCTCGCCCAGGAGCCGATGCCGCCGCGCGGGCGCGGCGGCCGACGCCGGCTGCTCGACGTGCCGCGCTTCCTCGGCCAGGTGCAGCCGGTGCTGGCGCAGTGCCTGCCCCGCCCCGCCGGCACGCCGGAGCACTGGGAGCCCGCGCACGGCGACCTCACCGCGTGGAACACCCGCGTCGACCGGTCCGGCCGCACCTGGGTCTTCGACTGGGAGGACGCCGGCTGGGGGCCGCCCGGCGCCGACGACACCTACTACCGCGCGACCGCCGCGGTGCTGCTCGGCCGCCCCGCGGGCACCGCGCCGGTCGAGGCCGTCGAGTGGTGGCTGTCGACCGTCGCCTCGCGCGCCCGCACGGGCGACGACGCCGAGCTGAGCGCGCGGCTCACGAGCACCCTGCAGTCGATGCGGGCACCGGCGCTGTGACCGGGGCCACGCGCCGCGGGCCCTCCCGCGCGCTGCCCGGGTGCGAGCCTCCGTGCACGGGCGCCGCGCGGCGCCCCGACGTCGAGGAGGGCCGGTGCTGACAGCCCCCGCGCGCCGCCCCACCGGCGCGGGCGCCCGCCGCCGCCGCTGGGACGCCTGGTGGGTCGCCGGCGCCGTGCTCCCGCTGCTGGTCGTCAGCGACTGGAAGTGGCGCACCCGCGCGGCCGACTCGGCCATCGGCGGCAGCGCCGACGCCGTCGTCGTCCTCGAGATCGCCGTCTACGCCTCCGTCGCGCTGTGGCTCGCGCTGCGCTTCCGCTGGCGGCCCGGCGGCGGCCGCGTCGACGGCCTGTGGCTGCTCGTCTGGGCCTTCTCGGGCATCACGGCGCTCGCCGCCGTCTGGTCGCCGTTCCTGTCGCTCGGCGTCGTGCGCGGCGCGCAGCTGCTCGTCATCACCGCCGTCGGCCAGTCGATCGCCCGCCACGCCACCCGCGCGCAGCTGCACCGGCTCGGCCACGCCTTCCTCGCGCTCGTCGGGCTCGGCGTCGTGCTCGGCTTCGTCTACCAGCCGGCCGACGCCCAGGGCGCCGCGGTCACCCGCTTCACCTGGCTGGCCGTCCACCCCGTCATGTCGGCGACGTACATGTCGATGGCGCTGCTGCTGTGCGCCGCCTACGTCGTCTCGCCGGGCCTGCGGGCGCAGGGCCCGCGCCGCTGGCCGGTCGGGCTGCACCTCGCGCTCGGGGCGCTCATCGCGTACGGCATGTTCGACAACCGCACCCGCGGGGCCCTCGCCGGGCTGCTCGTCGGGCTGCTGGTGCTGGCCTTCGAGCGGGTGCGCCGCCGCGACACCCCGGCCGTGCTCGTCGGCGTCGGCCTCACCGGGCTGGTCGTCGCCGCGGTGCTCGGCAGCCGCCTGGTGGCCTACGTCGAGCGCGGCGAGGGCGCCGACAACCTCAAGACGCTCAACTACCGCACCGAGCTGTGGGGCTACGCCGTCGACGCCTGGTCGCAGTCGCCGCTCGCCGGCCGGGGCACCGGCGCGACCCGCGGGGTGTTCCTCGAGGCCACCGGCCTCGGCGGCGGTCACAACGCCTTCTTCAACGTGCTCGTCGACACCGGCGTCGTCGGCGCGCTGCTGTGGGTCGGGCTGCTCGTCGCCCTCGGCCGCCGGCTGTGGACCCTGCCGCGCGGCGGCGACCGCCCGCTGCTGCTCGCCCTCTACGTCGCGCTCGTGCTCAACGGCTTCACCACGGAGGGGCTGGGCGCCTCGGCCAACGTCTCGATGGTGCTGCTCCTCGTGCTCGTCGGCTGGGTGTCGGCGCTCGACCGCCTGCGCCGCGAGGCCCGCCCGGCCCCGCAGGTGACCGCGTGAGCGCCGGCCCGGCCGTGGGCGCGCCCGTCGCGGGCGGCACCCGCCCCGACCGGCCGCGACGCCTGCTGGCCGCCGCCGGCGACGCCGGCGACCCCCGCGCCATGAGCGGGCTGCCGTACCACTTCCAGCTCTACGGGCGCCGCGCCGGCCTCGTCGACGGCTCGGCCACCCGCAGCGCCGTCGACTGGCGCATGCGCGCCCAGCGGGTCGCCTGGAACGCCTGGCGCGCCGCGACCCTGCGCGGCCACGGCGGCTACCAGTACACCGCCGGCAAGAACGCCCTCTACTGGCCGCCCGAGCGCCCGGCGCCCGACGACGTCGTCATCAACATCTTCCAGCTCTACCCGCGGCCGCTGCTCGACGGCGACCACCGGCGCTGGTTCTTCATCGACCAGACGCTCACCCAGCTGTGGGACACGTACGGCCAGCGCGGCAAGCTCTCGCGCGGCGTCGCCGAGCGCGCGATGGCCTGGGAGCGCGAGGGCTACGCCCGCGCCGAGGGCGTCATCGTCAACAGCACGTGGGCGCAGCAGAGCGTCGTCGCCGACTACGGCGTGCCGGTCGAGCGCACCGCCGTCGTGCTGCAGGCGGCCAACCTCGAGCCCGACGGCTACGACGCCTGGGCCGCCCGCCACACCCCGGCCGAGGTCGGCGACGGGCCGCTGCGGCTCGTCTTCGTCGGCAACGACTGGCGCCGCAAGGGGCTCGACCGCCTGCTGCACGCCGTCGCCCGCGTCAACGCCGGCCGCCAGCGCGTGCAGGTCGACGTGCTCGGCCTCACCGCGGGCGACGTGCCGCCGGAGCTCGCGGCGGTGCGGCACGTGACGTGGCACGGCTTCGTCGACAAGCGCCGCGACCAGGACCGCATGCTCGACCTGCTCGGCCGCGCCGACGTCGGCTGCCTGCTGTCGCGGGCCGAGGCCGGCGGCAACTGCCTGCGCGAGTTCCACGCCACCGGGCTGGCCGTGCTCGGCACCAGCGCCGGCGGCGCGGGGGAGCAGGTCATCGCCGACGCCGCCTGGCTGGTGGCGCCGGACGAGAGCGTCGACGAGGTCGCCGACCGCCTGCGGCACCTCGCCGGGGCGCCCGACGAGGTGGCCGCCCGCAAGGCCCGCTCCTGGGCGCAGCGCACCGACGCCCTGTGGCCCGCCACGCTCGCCGACGTCGACGCGGTGCTGCGCTCGCACGGTGGCTAGCCCCGCGGCGGCCCGCGCCGCC
>CANKBT010000169.1 GCA_947479995.1 Frankiaceae bacterium
GCCCAGCTCGTCAAGGTCGCCGCCAACGCCTTCCTCGCCACGAAGATCAGCTTCATCAACGCGATGGCCGAGGTCTGCGAGGCCACCGGCGGCGACGTGACCCTGCTGTCCAAGGCGCTGTCGTACGACGACCGGATCGGCGGGCGCTTCCTGCACGCCGGCCTCGGCTTCGGCGGCGGCTGCCTGCCGAAGGACATCCGCGCCTTCATGGCCCGCGCCGGCGAGCTCGGCGTCGACCAGGCGCTGTCGTTCCTCAAGGAGGTCGACGCGATCAACCTGCGCCGCCGCGCCCGGATGATCGACCTGGCCCGCGAGGAGCTGGGCGGCAGCTTCGGCGGCGTGCGGGTCTGCGTGCTCGGCGCGGCCTTCAAGCCCAACAGCGACGACATCCGCGACTCGCCCGCCCTCGACGTCGCGGCGAGCGTGCAGAAGCAGGGCGCGGCGGTGACGCTCTACGACCCCGAGGCCATGGACAACGCCCGCGCCCGGCACCCCGAGCTCGGCTACCGCAGCAGCGCGCTGGAGGCCGCCAAGGGCGCCGACCTCGTGCTGCACCTGACCGAGTGGACGGAGTTCCGCGAGATGGACCCCGCCGTGCTCGGCGCGGTGGTCAGCGAGAGGCGGATCGTCGACGGGCGCAACGCCCTCGACCCCGACCGCTGGCGCGCGGCCGGCTGGACCTACCGCGCGCTCGGGCGCCCCTGACGGGTCGCGGCGCGGCGGTGCACACTGGGGTGACCGCCGACACAGGAGGCACGCCGTGACCACGACGCAGGACCGCGCCACCGAGCACGCGAACGAGCTGGTGACCGAGGCCGTCGACGAGGCGCCCGCCGCCCTCGCCGACAGCGACCTCGTCGCCGGCGGCACCAAGCAGCTCTACCTGCCGCTGCCGCCGACCTTCGACACCGTCGAGGAGGAGCGCGCGCACCGCAAGGCCAAGCTGGCCGCGACCTTCCGCATGTTCAGCCGGGCCGGGCTCGACGAGGGCGTCGCCGGCCACGTCACCGTGCGCGACCCCGAGCACCCCGACACCTTCTGGGTCAACCCGTTCGGCATGCACTTCTCGATGGTCAAGAGCTCGGACCTCGTGCGCGTCGACGAGGCCGGCGAGGTCGTCGAGGGCGACCGCGCGGTCAACGGCGCCGCCGTCGCCATCCACTGCGCCGTGCACGCCGCCCGCCCCGACATCCTCGCGGCCGCGCACGCCCACGGCCCGTACGGCAAGACGCTGTCGAGCCTGGAGATGACGGTCGAGCCGCTCACCCAGGACGCCTGCGCCTTCTACGACGACATCGGCGTCCACGACAGCTACACCGGCGTGGTGCTCGACCCCGAGGAGGGCCGCCGGATCGGCGTCTCCCTGGGCGACAAGAAGGCCGTCATCCTGCGCAACCACGGCATGCTCACCGTCGGCGAGTCGGTCGACAGCGCGGCCTGGTGGTTCCTCACGCTGGAGCGCACCTGCCAGAGCCAGCTCATGGCGTACGCCGCCGGCACCCCGCGGCCGATCGGCCCGGCCGAGGCCGAGCAGACGCGCGGCCAGGTCGGCTTCGAGCTCGCCGGCTGGTTCCAGTTCCAGCCGATCTGGGAGCGCATCAGCAAGGACCAGCCCGACATCTGGGACTAGCGGCGCCGGGCGCGCCGCGCCCCGAGCAGCACGAGCGCGACCGCCGGCAGCACGAGCAGGTCGGCGGTCGCGACGCCGTGCCCGCGCGTCACCTCCAGCAGCACGCGGCCCTCGACGAAGCGGTCGACGTGCAGCCAGGCCGCGACGGCCACCGCGGTCAGCGCCGCGGCCGCCAGCCGCCAGCGACGGGCGGCCCGCACCGCGGCCGCGGCCGCGGCCGTGGCGAGCAGCAGCAGCAGGGCGGCCGCGAGCACCTGGTCGAGCTGCTCCTGCCGGAGCACGACGAACGGCAGGCGCTCGGTCAGGGAGCGCCCTCGGACAGCACCGGGCGCGGCTCCTCGACCGGGGCCGGCGGGCGCGGGCGGCGGCCCGGGCCCCGCCGCTGCCGGGGCGGTGCGTCGACCGGCGTGCTGGCCTCGGGGGCCCGCGACGGGTGGGCGGGCACGGCGCTGCGCACGCCGGCGCTGCGCACCGCGCGGCGCATCACCGGCAGCTCCACGCCGTAGTAGACGACCAGCACGAGCGGCACGGTGGTGCCCGCGACGAACAGGGCCGTCACCGGCCGCGACCAGTCGTGGAACCTCGTCGCGTAGACGAACAGCGGGTAGTGGAACAGGTAGAGCCCGTACGACGTGCGGCCGAGCAGCACGAGCGGGCGCGAGGCGAAGAAGCGCGACGCGGGGCCGCCCGGCCGCACCAGCAGGTGCAGCATGCCGAAGCCGGCGCAGGCGGCGAAGGCCGACGACAGCCCGAACGACGCCCACCGCAGCGGGTCGCTCGTGAGGGTGCCGAGGAGCGCGGCGCCGCCGAAGAAGACCACGATGAGGACCAGTGCCAGCCAGGTCTTCTCGCACAGCCGCAGGAAGCCGGCGTAGCGCTTCGGCCGGGTGACGACGAAGGCCATCGCGCCGCCGAGCAGCAGCGTGTCGAAGCGCAGGACGCTCCAGAGCTCGTGCCGCTCCCCCGTGCCGGTGACCACGAGCACCACGCGGACCACCATGACCGTCGCGATGAGCAGCAGGATCCAGCGCACCTGCTTGCGCAGCGTGAGCAGGGCGCCGAGCAGGAACGGCCAGACGAGGTAGAACTGCTCCTCGATCGCGAGGAACCACATGTGGTCGAGGAAGCCGAGGCCCCCGGGCTCGAGCACCTCGAGCCAGTTGGCCAACAGCAGCGCCGTCCAGGTGATGGCCTCGGTGGTCGACACCCCCCCCGGGTTGCCGCCGCCGAGGGCGCTCAGCAGCGCCGTCATCACCAGCATGATCGCCAGCGCCGGGCCGAGCCGCGCGACGCGCAGCCCGTAGAACCGGGCGGGCGACAGCCGGCCGCCGCGGCGGGCGGAGTCCTCGAGCGCGATGCCGGTGAGCAGGAAGCCGCTGAGCACGAAGAAGGCGTCGATGAGGATGCCGGTCGCCCAGATCAGGCCGGTGGCGTGCGTGACGATGACGATGCCGACCGACAGCCCGCGGACGCCGTCGAGCTCGGCCCGGCGGTGGCCGCGCGAGATGGCCGCGCCCGTGCTCGGCGAGGCGGCGGTGCCGGCGGCAGGGTCGCCGGCCCCTGCGTCGCGGGTGGCCGGGGTGCTGGTCGCGCCGTCCATACGCCCCCCCGGTGCTGCCTCACGCCCGCCCGGCGCGCCCCACCGCGTGGCCGACGGGCCGCTCACGGTAGTCGAGCAGCGCCCACCCGGAGGCCGAAAGCTCGGCCTCGACCTCGGGGCGCGTGAAGGCGTGCACGAAGTTCGGCGCCAGCAGGTCGCCGAGCTCGACCGGCTCGGCGCCGCGCGCACGGCGGAGGGCACCGGCCACGGCGTGCGTGACGCGCGGGCGGGCGGGCACCTGCGACCGCGGCCAGAACGACAGCAGCAGCGGGGCGCCGTCGGGCACGACCGCCCGGGCCCGGCGCAGGAACGCGGTGCGGCGCGCGCGCCCCGGCACGAGCATGTACGACCCCCAGCCGACCACCACCGCGTCGTACGGCCCGGGGTCGTCGGGGAAGGCGTCGCGCGCCACGGCGCGCAGGGTGCCGGGGTGGCCCTCGGCGGCGAGCAGCCGGGCGCCGGCCGCGCGCAGCCCGGGGTGCGGCTCGTAGCCCACGGCGTCGAGGCCCCGGCGGCGCAGGCCGAGCACCTCTCGCCCGCCGCCCGCGCCCGTGACGAGCACGCGGGCGCCGGCGGGCAGGTGCGCGTCGGCGACGCGCTCCTCCCAGGCGAACAGGCCCTGGCCGTTCCAGGCGTCGTCGGCGTAGTCGGCCTCGCCGCCGTCGGGGAGCGGCTCGCGGGTGCGGTCGTAGAACAGCCGGTCGACCTCGGCGAGCGCCGCCCGGTCGAGCAGCCCGAGCGCCACGCCGTCGGTGACCGCGGTGAGGGTCGCGGCGGCGCGGCCGCGCGCGCGCAGCAGCCGGTAGTAGCGGCGGGCGGCGGCCTCGGCGCGCCTGGTCTCGCTCATGGGCCCTCGCAGTCGGCGGACGCCCCTCGGCGGGGCCGGTCGTGTCGTACCGTCCCACCGCGTGATGACGCTCCGCAGCGAGGACCTCGCCTGGCAGGTCGTGGACGGCGGCTACGTCGTGCTCGACCTGCGCTCGTCGCGCTACCTCGACGTCAACGGCACCGGCGCGCTGCTGTGGCCGCTGCTCGAGCGCGGCTGCGAGGAGGACGACCTCGTCGCGGCCCTCACCGCCGCGCACGACGACGTGCCGGAGGACGTCGCGCGCCGCGACGTGCGCGCCTTCGTCGCCGAGCTCGAGGCGCGCGCCCTGCTCGCCCCCGCGTGACCACGCCCAGCGCGGTGGCCCGGGCGGGGCCGCTGCCGCTGGCGCCGCTGGAGCTGGCCGCCGCCGTGCCCGTCGGCCTGCAGGCCCGGCCGTCCCGCCGCCCGGCCGGCGGCGAGCACCCGCGCGCCGCCCTGGAGGCGGTGCTGCTGCCGCACGTGCGGGCCGGACGCCTGCACGTCAGCTTCTCCGGCGGCCGCGACAGCAGCCTGCTGCTGGCGGTCGCGGCCCACCTCGCCCGGCGCGAGGGCGCCGACGCGCCGGTGCCGGTGACCTTGCGCGTCGAGGGCTCGGCCGTCGCCGACGAGGACGACTGGCAGCGGCTCGTGCTCGGCCACCTCGGCCTGCGCGAGCGCGTCGTCCTGCCGGTGGGCGACGAGCTCGACGTCGTCGGTCCGGTGGCCCTGCGCCTCGCGCGCGCCGGCGGCCTCGCCTTCCCGCCCAACAGCCACCTGCACGTGCCGCTGCTCGAGGCGGCCGCCGGCGGCACGCTGCTCACCGGTGCCGGCGGCGACGAGGTGCTCACCAGCAGCGCGACGCGCGCAGCGCGCGTCGTCGCGCGCGCGCTCCGCCCCGGCTGGCGCGACGTCGCGGTCGTCGGCGCCGGCGTTCTGGCGCCTCCGCTCGTCCGGCGCCGCATGCGCCGGCTCGTGCCGCTGCGGCCGTGGCTGTCGCCCGAGGGGCAGGCGGCGTACGCCCGGGCGACGGTGCGGGAGTGGGCGCGGCCGCACGACGGCTGGTCGCGCGAGCTGCGCCGCTTCGAGGCCTCGCGCTACGTCGCCGCGCTCCGAGCCGGGAGCCGGTCGCTCGAGGCCGTCGGCGGCGCGGCGCTGGTGCACCCGCTGCTCGCGCCCCGCTTCCTCGACGCCCTCGCGGGCGCCGGCGGCCGCACCGGGCACGGCGGCCGGACGGCGGGCATGCGCCTGCTGGCGGGCGACCTGCTGCCCGAGGCGGTGCTGGGGCGCACGACCAAGGGCGAGTTCGGCGACGCCACCTGGCGCGGTGCGTCGCGGCGCCACCGCCTCGACCCGGCGGTGCTCGCGGCGGTCGCCGACGACCCGGGGCTGCGCCCGCTCGTCGACGTCGCGCGGCTGCGCGGGCACTGGGCGGCCGAGCGCCCGCACTTCGGCACGGCCCTGCTGCTGCAGGCCGCGGTGCTGGCGGTGTCCTGACGCCTCAGTGCGCGCGCAGCGCGGCGACCAGGCGGGTCGCCGTGGCGTCGAGCAGGTCGAGGTCGCGGGGCCGGGTCCACTGCAGCACCGGCAGCCCCACCAGCCGCAGCACGTCGCGCTCGCGGCCGCGCAGGTCGCGCACGTAGGTGTTGCGGGCCAGGGCCGCGAACCGCGCGGGGAGCGGCACCGGCGCCAGGGCCTCGGCGCCCCAGCCCGGCACGACGAAGCCGGCGAGCGGCAGCACCGGCGCCGCCCGGGCCACGTCGAGGCGCCAGCGCACCCGGCCGGGCACGAGCTCGACCCGGTCGCCGACGCCGAGCCGGGCGGCGGCCGGGGCCCGCAGGTCGACGGCCGCCGGGCCGCACAGCACCCGGTCGCCGGAGTGGACGACGACGAGGTCGTCGCCGCCGGAGGGCAGGCCGGCGAGGCCGCACCACGCCGTGAGCGTCGACTTGCCGGACTCCTTCTCCCCCAGCACCGCCCAGGCCCGGCCGTCGACCTCGACGACGGCGCCGTGCAGGGTCACGTCACCGCGGGCCCAGGCCCAGTAGGCGGCGACCGTGCTCAGCCAGGGGTGCACGAGCGCGCGGTCGTCGGGGCGCACGGGGCTCACGAGGGTGCAGCGCGGCGGGTCGGCCGTGACGTCGAGCAGCGCCCCGTCGGGGCTGGTCGTCGTGATCCGGCGGACGCCCCGGGCGGCCGCGCCGGCCGCGGTCGCGTGCTCCCAGCGGGCGGTGGCCCAGTCGGCGGGCGCGTCGAGCAGCAGCGGCGAGCGCTCGAGCAGCCCCTGGAGGGCGACGCCGTACGCTCCGCGCTGGGCAGCCAGGGCCATCCGTCCCTCGACCGGGTGAGGGCCAGGAGTTTACCGGGGCGACCCGCGCGGGCGCCCCTGCGCTGCTACCTTCGGCACGTCAGAGCACCGCCTTGAGTCCCGTGGAGGACCGATGTACACGCCGCCTTCGATCACCGAGCTCGGCACCATCGCCGACCTCACGCAGCAGGGCCTCAACAAGGTCGGCACGACGCCGGACGCGTTCAGCGACGTCGTGCCGATCATCGGGAGCATCGTCGACGCCAGCTAGGCGTCTGCGCACCACGTCGCGAGGGCGGTCGACCGGCACGTCCGGGCGGCCGCCCTCCGTCGTGTCCGGGTCACGGCGCGCCGCCGCAGCCGCGCGGCGGCGCCTGGCCGGGCCGCGCGCGCTGCTGCGCGCCGCGCTGCTGGCCCTGCGCCTCGAGGTCGTGCTGCGGCGCCGCAGCCTGCCGAGGCTCGCCGCC
>CANKBT010000170.1 GCA_947479995.1 Frankiaceae bacterium
GGGCACCGGTCGGGCATGAGCCGCCGCGCCCGCCTCCCCCGCCCCGGCTGGCGGCGCACCGGCGGGCTGCTCGCCGTCGTGCTCGTCGGCCTGGCCGGCGCCGCGCTCGGGCTGCTGCTCGCCGGCACCACGCGCGCCGACGCCGGGCCGTTCGTGCTCGAGCTGTCGCTGCGGCCCTCGGGGTCGGCGCAGACCACCGTGCAGGTGCCGCCGCTCGGCGAGCTCGCGCTCGACACCCACGCCGGGCCCGTGGCCCTCGACGTCGAGGTCGCCGAGATCCGCGAGGCCGCGGCCCGCCGCATCGTCGACGACCCGGAGAGCCTGGCCAGCCTCGGCGACGACGTGCGCGCCGACGTCCGCTCGGCCCTGCTCGCGCTCGCGCTGCGCGCCGTGCTGGCCACCGTGCTCGGCGCCGCCGCGCTCGGCCTGCTCGTCTTCCGCGCCCCGCGCCAGGCGCTGCTCGCCGCCGGCACGGCCGTCGGCGCGCTGGTCGTCACCGGCGGCATCGGCGCCGCGTCCTTCGACGAGCGGGCCCTCGCCGAGCCGCGCTACACCGGCCTGCTCGCCAACGCCCCCAGCGCCGTCGGCGACGTGCGCGAGGTGGTCGACCGCGTCGACGAGTACAGCGCCTCGCTCGGCCGCCTGGTCGGCAACGTCTCGCTGCTGTACGGCACCGCCTCCGGGCTGCAGCCCTTCACCCCCGACGACGACGTGCTGCGCGTGCTCAGCGTCAGCGACCTGCACCTGTCGCCGACGGCCTTCGACGTCATCGACACCGTCGCCGGGCAGTTCGACGTCGACGTCATCGTCGACTCCGGCGACCTCACCGACTACGGCAGCGGCGCCGAGGCGGCGTACGCCTCCGGCATCGCGCGGCTCGACGTGCCGTACGTGTGGATCCGCGGCAACCACGACAGCCAGGCGGTGCAGGAGGCCGTCGCGCGGCAGCCCGACGCCGTCGTGCTCGACGGCCCGGAGGTCGTCGAGGTGGGCGGGCTCCGCTTCCTCGGCCGCGGCGACCCGCGCTTCACGCCCGACAAGGCCAGCGGCGGCGACGACGCCCCGCGCGAGCTGCTCGAGGTGCAGGGCACGCTCGTCGGCCTGGACGCCCGCGCCGCCGCCGTGCCGCCCGACGTGGTGGTCGTGCACGAGCCGCCCGCGGCCGAGCAGCTGTTCGGCGTGGCCCCGCTCGTGCTGGCCGGGCACACGCACGAGCGCCGGGCCGAGGTGCGCGACGGCACGCTGCTGCTCGTGCAGGGCTCGACCGGCGGGGCGGGCGCGCGCGGGCTCGAGGGCGAGGAGCCGACGCCGGTGCAGCTGTCGGTCGTCTACCTCGACCCGCAGACCCGGCGCGTGCTCGCCCGCGACGACATCACCCTCGGCGGGCTGGGCCTGTCGTCCGCCCAGATCGAGCGCACGGTGGTCCCGCTCGCGCAGGAGGAGCAGCCGTAGACGGCTGCTAGTCTCCTCTGGCACTCCAGCGGAGGACGTCCCCATCGTCCAGCGGCCCAGGACTCCACCCTTTCAAGGTGGCTACGCGGGTTCGAATCCCGTTGGGGGCACCAGCACACAGCACGACGGCACGAGCACGAGCACGACAGCAAGGCCCTGTAGCGCAGTTGGTTAGCGCGCCGCCCTGTCACGGCGGAGGTCGCGGGTTCGAGTCCCGTCAGGGTCGCAGGCACCACCCGGTCAGGTAGCTCAGCTGGTAGAGCATGCGACTGAAAATCGCAGGGTCGGCGGTTCGATCCCGTCCCTGACCACCCCGCTCCCCGCCCCGGCCCCGTGCGCCCGGGCTAGTCGCTCGCCGCCACCCGCACGTGCCGGCTCAGGTCGCGGCCGAACGCCACGTCGAGCCGCTCGGAGACCGCGAGCTCGAAGGCCGCCTGCAGCGCCTCGACCCAGGCGGCCCGCACCTCGCCGACCGCCTCGTGCATGCGCGGCCACTGGTCGTCCGGCCGGCCGGCCGCCTCGAAGGGCGCCCAGACCTCCTCGAGGTAGGTCTCCACGAACGAGCGCGCCAGCCCGTCGGCGTGCCGGCGCAGCGACGACGCCTCGTGCAGCAGCCGGTCGAGCGGCACGCCGAGGGCGACCAGCTGCGCGCCGGCGGCCGACAGGCGCGGGCTGACCTCCTCGTACTGGTCGCCCGTCACCTCGCGGACGAGCCCGAGCCGGCGCGCGCGCTCGAGCGCCTTGCGGTCGCCGCCGAAGCGCTCGGCGAGCTCCTCGACCGTGGCGATCGCGCGCTCGGCCGCGAACTGCCCGCGCACGCCGCGCGCGAAGGCGAGCACCTCGGAGGTCGAGTCGCCGGTGGTGTCGAGCAGCCGCCGGACGGTGTCGAGCTTGACGCCCTCGGCCTGCAGCTCGACGACGAGCTCGAGCCGGGCGCGGTGCTCCGGCCCGTAGTAGCCGGTGCGGGCCCGCACCTCCGGCGGCGGCAGCAGCCCGCGCGCCTGGTGCGAGCGCACCTGCCGCACGGTCACGCCCACCTCCCGCGCCAGCTCGTCGATCGTCAGCCAGCCCTCGCCGAGGTCGTCCATGTGACACACGGTACGGCGAGTCCGCACTTGCACGGTGACATCACCTCATGTCACGTTGGGCAGGACGGAAGCGCGACTTCGATGAGACCGTCCTGAGGAGATCCGATGACTGCCGTGCTCGACGCCCCCGCCCCCGCCCCCGCGACCGAGATGCCGCCCGCGCTGCGGGTCGTCCCCTCGACGCCGACGCCGGGCAGCGGGCTCACCCGCGCGCAGGTCGAGGAGATCGGCCGGCGGCTCGACGCCCTGCGCGAGCAGGTGCTGGCCAGCCGCGGGCAGGCCGACGCCGACTACATCCGCGGCGTCATCCGCCGCCAGCGCCAGCTCGAGGCCGGCGGCCGCGCCCTGCTGTTCGCCGGCGTCCTGCCGCCCGCGTGGCTGGCCGGCACCGCGATGCTCAGCGCCGCGAAGATCCTCGAGAACATGGAGATCGGGCACAACGTCCTGCACGGCCAGTGGGACTGGATGCGCGACCCGGAGATCCACTCCAGCACCTGGGAGTGGGACACCATGAGCCCGAGCGAGGCCTGGAAGCACTCGCACAACTACATGCACCACACCTACACCAACGTCGTCGGCAAGGACCGCGACGTCGGCTACGGCATCCTGCGGCTGTCCGAGGAGCAGGCCTGGCACCCCTACTACCTGCTCAACCCGGTGCTCAACGTCGCGCTGTCGCTGCTGTTCCAGTACGGCGTGGCGCTGCACGACCTCGAGGTCGAGAAGGTGCTGTCCCGCGAGAAGGGCCTGGGCACCGTCTGGCGCCAGCTCAAGGGCATCGGCCGCAAGGTGCGCAAGCAGGTCGTCAAGGACTACGTCGTGTTCCCCGCGCTCGCCGGCCCGTTCTTCGCGCCCGTGCTGCTCGGCAACCTCACCGCCAACCTGGTGCGCAACGTCTGGTCGCACGCGATCATCTTCTGCGGCCACTTCCCCGACGGGGCGGCGCAGTTCGAGGAGGAGCAGCTCGAGGGCGAGAGCCGCGGCCAGTGGTACGTCCGCCAGATGATGGGCTCGGCCAACCTCGACGGCGGCCCGCTGTTCCACCTCATGAGCGGCAACCTGTCCTTCCAGGTCGAGCACCACCTGTTCCCCGACCTGCCCAGCAACCGGTACGCCGAGATCGCGCCGCAGGTGCGCGCGCTGTGCGAGGAGTTCGGCGTCGCGTACACGAGCGGCCCGCTCTGGCAGCAGTACCTGCAGGTGCTGCACAAGATCAACCGCCTGGCTCTGCCGTAGCGACGCTGTGACAGGGACCGCACGGGGCTGACAGGATGGGCGCAGGCGGCGCACCGAGCGCCGCACGATCGGGAGGACGGACATGGGTGTCTCGCTGAGCAAGGGCGGCAACGTCTCGCTGACCAAGGAGGCGCCCGGCCTGACGGCGGTCATCGTCGGCCTGGGCTGGGACATCCGCAGCACGACCGGCACGGACTTCGACCTCGACGCCTCGGCGATCCTCGTCGACAGCAGCGGCAAGGTCGTCTCCGACGGCCACTTCGTGTTCTTCAACAACCTCAAGAGCCCCGACGGCTCGGTGGAGCACACCGGCGACAACACCACCGGTGAGGGCGACGGCGACGACGAGAAGATCAACGTCAACCTCGCGACCGTCCCGCAGGAGGTCGACAAGGTCGTCTTCCCGGTGTCGATCTACGACGCCGACAGCCGCGGCCAGTCCTTCGGCCAGGTGCGCAACGCCTTCATCCGCGTCGTCAACCAGGCCGGCGGCGCCGAGATCGCCCGCTACGACCTGTCCGAGGACGCCAGCACCGAGACCGCCATGGTCTTCGGCGAGCTCTACCGCAACGGCAGCGACTGGAAGTTCCGCGCCGTCGGCCAGGGCTACGCCAACGGCCTGCGCGGCATCGCGCAGGACTTCGGCGTCAACGTCGGCTGAGCCGGTGGTCGACTACACCAAGCGCCCGAGCAGCAGCGGCGCGACGCCCCCGCCCGCCGGCGGTGCCGGCGCCGGGGCCGGCGGCGTGTCGCTGTCCAAGGTCACGCTGACCAAGGCCGCGCCGTCGATCTCGCTCACCAAGGGCGGCGGCGCCAGCGGCCAGATGCGGGTCCGGCTGACCTGGAACGCCAAGCCGGACGCCGGCAAGAGCGGCGGCGGCTTCCTCAAGAAGCTCGCGGCCGCGGGCAGCAAGGGCATCGACCTCGACCTCGGCGCGCTGTTCGAGCTCGCCGACGGCCGCAAGGGCGTCATCCAGGCGCTCGGCAACCAGTTCGGCTCGCTGCAGCAGCCGCCGTACGTGCAGCTGTCGGGCGACGACCGCACCGGCGGCGGCGGCGAGGAGCTGGTCGTCAACCTCGACCAGCTGCCGCAGATCCGCCGCATCCTGGTCTTCGCCTTCATCTACGAGGGCGTGCCGGCCTGGGACAAGGCCGACGGCGTCGTGACGCTCTACCCGCAGGGCGCGGCCCCGATCGAGGTCAAGCTCGACGAGTCGTCCGGCAGCCGGATGTGCGCGATCGCGCTGCTCGAGGTGGCCGGCAACGAGCTCAAGGTCCGCCGCGAGGTGCAGTACATCCAGGGCGCCCAGGACGCGCTCGACCGCGCGTACGGGTGGGGCATGGACTGGACACCCGGCCGCAAGTAGCCGTCCACCTCCCGGACTCCCGTCCCCAGCACTGTCTGAGCCCGGCCACCCCGGTGGCCGGGCTCAGGCATGCTGTGGGGCCCGCCCGGCGGGGACCGCACAGACAGGAGGCAGCGTGCGGCACTTCGACTACCTGACCGACGCCCAGCGCCAGGCGCTGTTCGCCGTCGCACCCCTGCCGGTGGGGCGCGCCGCCCCGCGGGCGGCCCTCGCACTGGCCCTCGGCGCCACGCTCTACAGCCCCGGCACCCGCACCGACCTCGGCGGCGACGCGCGCCGGGCCGCCAGCATCGGGACCACGAGCCAGGTCTGGTGCCTGGAGGACTCGATCCCCCACGACGCCGTGCCGCAGGCGCAGGCGCAGGTCGTCCGCGCGCTGCAGGGCCTCGGCGACCGCGACCGGCTGCCCCTGCTGTTCGTCCGCGTGCGCACGCCCGAGCAGCTCGTCGAGGTGGCCGCGCAGGCCGGCGACGCGGTCGCGCGGCTCACCGGCTTCGTGCTGCCGAAGTTCCTCGGCGGCGACGAGGGGCGGGCGTGGATGCAGGCGCTCGAGCAGGCGCAGGCCGCCTCCGGCGCTCGGCTGTTCGGCATGCCGGTGCTCGAGCACCCCGACCTCGCCTGGCGCGAGACGCGCGCAGCCCACCTCGACGCCGTCCGCGCGGTGCTCGACGCCCACCGCGAGCAGGTGCTGGCCGTGCGCGTCGGCGGCACCGACCTGTCGGGGCTGTTCGGCCTGCGCCGCGACAGCGACACGACCATCTGGGACGTCGCCGTCGTGCGCGACGTGCTCGCCGACGTCCTCAACGTCTTCACCCGCCACGGCGACTGGACGGTCAGCGGGCCGGTCTGGGAGCACTTCGCCGGCGACCGCCTGTTCAAGAGCCAGCTGCGCGAGACGCCGTTCGAGAACCACCGCAGCATGCGGCTGCGCGAGCGCCTCGTCCGCGACGACGTCGACGAGCTGCTGCGCGAGGTCACGCTCGACCGCGCGAACGGCTTCTCCGGCAAGACCGTCATCCACCCGACGCACGTCTCGGTGGTCAACGCGCTGCACGCCGTCGTCCGCGACGAGTACGACGACGCGCTCACCGTGCTCGCCGGCCGGGGCTCGGGCGGCGTCGTGCCCTCCCCGAGCGGCGGCAAGATGAACGAGCTCGGCCCGCACGCGCTGTGGGCCGAGCAGGTCGCCGCCCGCGCCGCCGTCTACGGCGTGCTCGCCGAGCCCGACGGCGTCGTGCAGCTGCTCGACGCCGGCTGGCGGGCCGCCCAGGCGGCGTACGGCGCGGGCGCCGGCGGGCCGGCCGTCGTGCCGTCGCCGGCCGCGTCCACCCCGTGACGGCCGCTCCTGCCGCCGCCCCCGTCCGGCTGGGCGGCGCCTGCGCGGTGGTCGAGGAGGGCCTCGGCCTGTCCTGGACGCTGCTGGGCGACGCCGACGGCCGCGGCCTCGCGCCGCTCGTCGCCCTCGCGCTGCGCGACAACCCCAAGCGCGCGCAGCTCGTCGTCTCGCCCGTGCTCGGCAAGCACCTGCCGGTCGCCCCGGCCGACGCGGTCGGCGCGGCCCGCCGGCTCGCCGCGCTCGTGCCGGCCGGCGCGTCGTCGGTGCTGGGCTACTGCGAGACGGCCACCTCGCTCGGCCACCTCGTCGCCGAGGCGCTCGACGCGCCCTACGTCCACACCA
>CANKBT010000171.1 GCA_947479995.1 Frankiaceae bacterium
GCGGCGAAGACCGGGATCTGCTCGCCGGTCAGCGGGTTGGTCGCCGTGACCCCGAGGTCGACGCCGGTCTTCTCGCGCTCGGTCGACTGCCGCTCGATGTCGGACAGCCGCTTCACCTGCTCGCGGTAGGCCTCCAGCGCCTCGCGCCGCGACGGGTCGCACAGCTCCAGCGCCAGCGGCGCGTCCGCCGCGACGACGAAGAACGTGGCGCCGTACAGCGTGTCCGGGCGCGTGGTGAAGACGGTGACCGCGCGGTCGCCGACGCGGAAGTCGACGTGCGCGCCCTGGCTGCGGCCGATCCAGTTCTCCTGCATGCGCAGCACGCGGTCGGGCCAGCTGCCCTCGAGCTGCGCCATGTCCTCGAGCAGCCGGTCGGCGTAGTCGGTGACCTTGAAGAACCACTGCGTCAGCTCGCGCTTGGTGACCTGGGTGCCGCAGCGCTCGCAGGCGCCCTGCACGACCTGCTCGTTGGCGAGCACCGTCTGGTCCTTCGGGCACCAGTTGACGGCGCTGCTCTTGCGGTACGCCAGGCCGCGCTCGCGGAAGCGCAGGAACAGCCACTGCGTCCACCGGTAGTACTCCGGGTCGCTGGTGTGCAGGCGCCGCGACCAGTCGAAGCTGATGGCGTAGCGCCGGAAGCTCTCGGCCTGCGTCTCGATGTTGGCGTACGTGTAGGTGGCCGGGTGCTCGTCGCGCCGGATGGCGGCGTTCTCGGCCGGCAGGCCGAAGGAGTCCCAGCCGATGGGGTGCAGCACGTCGAAGCCGCGGCGCATCCAGTAGCGCGCGAGCACGTCGCACAGGCCGTACGCCTCGGCGTGGCCCATGTGCAGGTCGCCGCTCGGGTACGGGAACATGTCGAGCACGTACTTCTTCGGCGCGCCCTCGCGGCGGCCGGCGCGCGCGAGGTCGAGGCGGTCCCACACCGGCAGCCAGCGCTCCTGCGCGGTCCTCGGGTCGTACGCCCGGTCCTCGACTGCCCCGCTGGTCACGCCGTCCTCCTCGCACGGGAAGGGCCCCCGTGGTGACCGAGGGCCCGGCTGCCGATCGTACGCGCGCTGCGGCCGCGTCGTGATCGTCCGGTGACGCGGCCGGCCGTAGGCTGCCCTGGTGACCGACCGGGGCGTGACCGACGTGCTGCGCCCCGGCACCGCCGCCCCGCAGGTGGTCGCCACCCGGCCCACCCCGTGGGAGGTCGGGCGGCGCTACGCGACCCGCCGCACGCGGCTGCTCGTCGGCCTCGGCGTGCTGTTCACCGCCGTCTGCCTGCTGTTCGGCTTCCCCACCGGCCGCGAGGTCATCACGCTGTGGGTGCTGGCGCTGCTGTTCGCGGTGGTCGGCGGCGACGTCCGCGCCTGGCGCACGACGGTGGTGCGCGACTGGCTGCCGCTGCTGGTCGTCCTGTTCGCCTACGACCTGCTGCGCGGCTTCGCCAAGGGCTCGGTGTCGCGCGCGCACGTGCTGCCGCAGCTGCGCGCCGAGGAGTGGCTCTTCGGCGGCGGGCGGGTCACGCCGACCGAGTGGCTCCAGGAGCGGCTCTACAGCTGCATCCCGTCCTGGTACGACTACCTCGCGGTGCCGGTCTACATGTCGCACTTCGTGGTGCCGATGGCCGTCGCCGCCGGGCTCTGGGCGACGTCGTACGCCCGCTTCAAGGAGTTCGTCTGGAGCCTGGTCACGCTCACCGCCATGACGCTGCTGACGTACGCCGCCTTCCCCGCGGTGCCGCCGTGGATGGCCAGCCAGCGCCTCGACCCGGAGACGGGCCAGACCCTGCTGCCGTACACCGAGCGGGTGCCGTCGCACGTGCTCGAGGTGAGCGGCGTCGAGACGATCCACAACGCCGTGCAGCGCGGCGAGGCGTACGCGAACCCCGTCGCCGCGATCCCGTCGCTGCACTCCGCCGTGCCGATGCTCGTGCTGCTGCTCGCGTGGCCCTACTGCCGCAGGCTCGGGCGCACGCTGCTCGTCGTCTACATCGCGGCCATGACCTTCACGCTGGTCTACGGCGGCGAGCACTACGTCGTCGACGCGGTGATCGGCTGGGCGTACGCCGCGCTCGCCGTCGTCCTGGTGCGCCGCGTGCGCGCCCGGCGGGCCCGGGCGGCGGTCGCCGGGGCCGAGCCCCCGCGGGCGCCCGCTCCCGCGCCTGTGTAGCGTCGCGGCCGTGCTGCAGGCACCTCCCCGCCCGCCGCGGACCGCCCCGTCGGGCGTGCCCGCGCTGGTGGCGGTGCACGTCGGGTTCGCCGTCCTCGCCGGCGCCGCCTACCTCGTCGAGCCGCCGGCGCGCGGCTGGCTCGTGCTGCTGGCCGTCGTCGCGTACGGCGTCGCGCTGCCGCTCGTCGCCCGCGCCGCCGGCCGCGCGGACTGGCTGCGGCTGTGGGCGGTGCTCGCCCCGCTGTCGGTGCTGCAGGTGCTGCCGGACTGGGCGCTCGTCGAGGTCGCCGGCACGCTCGCCTTCCCCGACCTCGGCGGCCCGCGCGTCGGCGACGCCGTGCCGCTCGCGATGGCCGGCATGTGGGTGCCGCCGCTGTTCGTCGCGCTGCTCGCGGCGCGCGGCTCGGCCTGGCGCGCGGCGGTCGCCGCCGTCGTCGTGCTCGGCGGCGCCGAGGTGCTCGCGCCCGTGCTCGGGCTGTGGGAGCCCACCGGCGACCTCACCGAGGTGGCGGGCGTCGCGCTCTACGTGCTGCCCGCGGAGGCGCTGCTCGGCGCCGCGGCCTGCCTGGTGGTCGTGCACGCCCGCGACCTGCGCGCGCGGCTCGCCGGCGCGGCGGCCGTCGCGCTGCTCTACACCGGCGCGCTCGTCGTCGGCCTGCTGCTCCTCGACCGCGCCCGGCTGGTGGTCGCGTGACCACGGGGCCGGGGGTGCCCGAGGAGCTCGTGCCGGTCGAGCTCAAGCGCGTGCCGCTGCGGCTCTACGAGCGCGCCGCGCAGCACCAGGCCGAGCTGATGCGCGAGTTCAGCCTCATCACGCTGTCCGAGCACCCGTCGGCGCTGCCCGGGCGGCTGCTGCGGCTCATCGAGGACCTGCAGGACCGCTTCGGCGAGGTGAGCGCCGGCCCCGACGCCGAGCGCGACGCGGCCGTCGCCGAGGGGCGCGCGAGCATCGACCTCGTCTACGCCGTGCCGCGCAGCGCCGGCCCGGCGTCGCGCGAGCTGCTGGAGCTGCTGCACGAGGCGGACGTCTACTGCAGCGGCGACCGCCTCATGACGCTCCCGTCCCCGCCCGACCAGGTGGCCTTCGTCGGCTGGTACCTCGGCGAGTTCGTGCGCCAGACGAACGGCGAGCCGGCGCGCCCCTGGGGCGGCTCGCTCGACTAGCCGGCGTCCTCGCCGGGGAGGCGCCGCAGCCTCCGGTCGACGGCCGCGAGGTGCGCCTCCCACGCCACGGCGAGGCGCCGCACGCCCTCGGCGAGCACCTCCGGCGCCTGCCCGTACGACAGCCGCAGGTACGGCGACGCGGCGTCGTCGACGCAGTGCACGCTGCCCGTCGTCACGGTGACGCCCGCGCGCAGCGCGTGCTGCGCGAAGGCGTCGGCGGTGCCGACCGGCAGCCGCACCCACAGCGACAGCCCGCCCTCGGCGCCGTCGGTGGACCACGACGGCAGCTGCTCGCGCAGCAGCGCCAGCACGAGCTCGCGCCGGGCCCGCAGCGAGGCGCGGCGGTGCGCGGCCACGTCGTCGAGGTGCGGCAGCAGGTCGGCGGCGACCGCCTGCGTCACGACCGACATGCCGTAGTCGCTGGCCGCGCGCGCCCGGCCGACGCGCGCGATGAGGTCGGCCGGGCCGCGCAGCCAGCCGACGCGGAAGCCGCCCCAGGCGACCTTCGACAGCGAGCCGGACGTGATGACGCGCCCCTGCGCGGCGTGCGCGGCGACCGGCAGCGGCTGCGGCCGGTCGGTGACCAGCTCGAGGATGTCGTCGCAGAACAGGTAGGTGTCGAGCCGGTCGAACAGCGCGGCGAGCGCGCGCCGGCGGCCGTCCGGCATGACCGTGCCGAGCGGGTTGTGGCAGGCCGGCATGAGGTAGGCGAGCCGGGCGCCGCTGCGCACCACCGCCTCCTCGAGCACCGCCGTCGACGCCCACGTGGGCTCGGCCGGCACCGGCACCAGCCGGGCGCCGGCGCGGGCGAAGGTGTCGATGGCGCCCGGGTAGGTCGGGCTCTCCAGCACGACCGCGTCGCCCGGCCGCACCGTGGCGGCCGCCGTGAGCGCGAGCGCCTGCTGCGCGCCGGTCGTGATGAGCACCTCCTCGGGCGCCGTCGGCAGCCCCGCCGCCGTGTAGCGCGCGGCGACGCCCGCGCGCAGCGCCGGGCTGCCGAGCGGCTGGTAGCCGTGCTGGTCGCCGTCGGCCAGCAGCGCCTCGCGCGTCAGCCCCTGCAGCACCTGCTCGGGCACGGCGTCGAGGTCCCACAGCGAGCTGATCGCGAGGTCGACGACGTCGGGCGCCGGGCGGTCGACGAGGCGCGCGCTGAGCGTGCGCGCGCGCACCGCCGCGGGGTGCGGCTCGCCGACGAGCGCGAGCGGGCGCGGCGCGTCGACGCGCACCCACGTGCCGCTCCCCTGCCGCGACGCCAGCCAGCCGTCGTCGCGCAGCGACGCGTACGCCGTGACGACGGTGCCGCGGCTGACCGACAGCGCGACGGCGAGCGCGCGCTCGGCCGGCAGCCGGGTGCCGGGCGGCAGGTCGCCGCGACGCACCGCCCGCAGCAGCGCGCGGCTCAGCAGCGCGTGCAGCGGGCCGGTGCCGGCGGCCCAGTCGCCGAGCACGCCGACCAGCGCCGCCGTGCCGACCTCGTGCACCGGGCCCACGCCCCACCCCCTCGGCGCGAGCGTGCCGTCCGGGCCCCCGGCGCGGCAAGGTCCGCTCGCGGCCGAAGTGGACCAGGCGCGCCGGCGGACCGGCCACCTCGCCCGCCGGTGGCCCGCGACGCCGCGGCCCGCCCGCAGGAGCGTGCGGGGCATGACGCTGCTGCTGCTCCTGCCGTTCCTGCCCCTGCTCGCGCTGCTGCCCGGCGAGCTCCGCCGCGACGGCCTCGGCCACCGGCCGCCGCCCCGCTCCCACGACCGGTAGCCCCGGTGGCTAGCGTCGGCGCGTGCACGTGCGACGAGCCCGGACCGGCGACGTGCCGCACATCCGCGCCCTCGTCGACCTGCACACCGGCGACCGCCGGCTGCTCGGCAAGGCGACCGTCACGCTGTACGAGGACGTGCAGGAGTTCTGGGTCGCGGTCGAGGACGAGCGCGTCGTCGGCTGCGGCGCCCTGCACGTGCTGTGGGCCGACCTCGCGGAGGTGCGGACGGTCGCGGTCGACCCGGCGCTGCGCGGCCGCGGCATCGGCGGCGCGGTGCTCGAGCGGCTGCTCGACCAGGCCCGTGAGCTCGGCGTCGCGCGCGTGTTCTGCCTGACGTTCGAGACCGGCTTCTTCGGCCGGCACGGCTTCGCCCGCGCCGACCACGTGCTCGTCGACGCCGGCGTGCAGGCCGAGCTGCTGCAGTCGCACGACGAGGGCGTCGCGGAGTTCCTCGACCTCGCGCGGGTGCGGCCCAACACGCTGGGCAACACCCGCATGCTGCGCGAGCTGTGACCGAGCCGCCGCACGACGCCCCGCTGCGGGTGCAGCTCGAGGCCTTCGTCGACGCGCACCGCGAGGCCCTCGCATCCTGCCTCGACGGCCTGTCGGAGGAGCAGGCCCGCGCGCGGCTGGTGCCGTCCAGCACGACGCTGCTGGGCCTGGTGAAGCACGCGACGTTCGTCGAGCGGGTGTGGTTCGAGGAGGCGGTCACCGGGCGCAGCCGCGCCGAACTCGGCCTCGCCGCCGACCCCGAGGCGTCGTTCGCGCTCGCCGACGGCGACACCGCCGCGGCCGTCGTCGCGGAGTACCGCCGGACGTGCCGGCGCTCCCGCGAGGCGGTCGCCGGCCTCGGGCTCGACGACCTGCTGCCGGGCAACCGGCGCGGGCCGCTGCCGCTGCGCTGGGTGCTGCTGCACGTGCTGCGGGAGCTGGCCCAGCACTGCGGCCACGCCGACGTCCTGCGCGAGCAGGTGCTCGCGCGGGCCTAGCGGCCGGTGAACTCGCCGGTGCGCTTCTCGCGGAAGGCGGCCTGCGCCTCGGCGTAGTCCTCCAGCGCCGACACGACGCCGAAGTGCGACGACACCATGTCGTAGTGCGTGCGCAGGTCGACCCGCTCGCTCGACCGCACCAGCCGCTTGATCATGGCCGCCTGCACCGGCGGCTTGGCGGCGATGCGCCGGGCGAGGTCCATCGCCGCATCGAGCACGGCGTCGTCGTCGTGGACGCTGTTGACCATGCCCCAGCGCTCGGCGTCGTCGGCGCCGACGACGTCGGCGGTGAGCAGCAGCTCCATGGCCCTGGCGGTGCCGACGAGCCGCGGCAGCAGCCACGCCCCGCCGTCGCCGGGCACGAGGCCGACGTCGACGTAGCCCTCCTTGAGCCGCACCGAGCGGCCGGCGAGGCGCATGTCGCACAGGAGCGCCATGTCGAGGCCCGCGCCGACGGCCACGCCCTGCAGGGCGGCGATGACCGGCTTGTCGAGGTCCTCGAGCGCGAGCGCGACCTTGTGGATGCGGTCCATGAGCATGCGCTTGCGGCCGATCGGCGTGGCGTCGACCTCGGCGAGCGCCGACAGGTCGACGCCGGAGCAGAAGTCGCCGCCGGCGCCGGTGACGACGACCGCGCGCACCGCGTCGTCCGCGCCGGCCCGGCGCAGCGCCGCCGCCCACGCGTCGCACATCGGCAGCGTGAAGGCGTTCTTGCGGTGCGGCCGGTCGAGGGTGAGGA
>CANKBT010000172.1 GCA_947479995.1 Frankiaceae bacterium
CGGCGTCCCGACCACGTCACCGCTCTGCGCCGCTCCGGGCCGTCCCCACCCCCGAGCGAGAGCGAGCACGCGCGTGAGCACGACCGACCCCACCCCTGACGAGCGCGACCCGGGCACCGGCCCGGACGTGGCGGCGCAGGGCCGCACCGCCCTGAGCGAGGACTGGCTGGCGACCCTGTTCGGGCTCGCCCTGCTCGCCCTCGTCCTGCTCGGCGTCGTCCCCGAGATCCCGGAGCTGTCGTGACGACCACCTCCGGCGCGTCGGGCGCCGCCCGCGACCAGGCCGTCCCGGCGGGCGCGCAGCCGCCGCCGCGCGGCGCCCTAGGGGCCGCCGCCGTCGGCCTGCTCGTCGTGCTGGCCCTCACGCTGCTCGCGCGGCTGGTCGAGGCCCGGCTGCCCGGCATCGCCGCGGAGGGGTCGTCCTTCGAGGACGTGCTGTCCTCCGTCGAGTACCCCGTCTACGCCATCGTCTTCGGCCTGCTCGGCAACGCCGTGCTGGCGGCGCTCGGCGTCCGCGACCGCATCGCCGCGGGCTTCCGCACCGAGTTCTTCATCAAGACCGGTCTGGTGCTGCTCGGCGCGTCGGTCAACCTCGCCGTCATCGCCCGCGCGGCCGGCCCGGCGGTCGCGCAGAGCCTGCTGCTCATCACCGGCGTCTTCTTCACCGCCTGGTGGCTCGGCGGCCGGCTGGGCCTGGACGACAAGCTCCGGGCGCTGCTCGCCTCGGCGGTCTCGATCTGCGGCGTGAGCGCGGCGATCGCGGCGGCCGGCGCGGTGCAGGCCAAGAAGGAGCAGCTCGCGTACACCGCCAGCCTGGTCATCGTCTTCGCGCTGCCGTCGATCTTCCTGCTGCCCTACCTGGGCGACGTGCTCGGCCTGTCCGACGCGGTCAAGGGCGCCTGGATCGGCGGCAACATCGACACGACGGCGGCGGTGAGCGCGGCCGGCGCGGTGGCCGGCGAGGAGACGCTGCAGATCGCGTCGATCGTCAAGGCCACGCAGAACGCCCTGCTCGGCTTCGTCGCCGTCGGCCTCACGGCGTACTTCGCCCTCAAGGTCGAGCGCGTCCCGGGCGCCGCCCGGCCGCGCGCGGTCGAGCTGTGGCACCGCTTCCCGAAGTTCGTGCTGGGCTTCGTCGCCGCGTCGGCCATCGCCACGCTGTTCCTCGAGAACGGCGGCGACCGGGCCGCGATCGCCATCGCCAACGACCTGCGCACCTGGTTCCTGGCGCTGGCGTTCGTGAGCATCGGCCTGGAGTTCCGCGCGAAGGGCCTGCGCGAGGCGGGCTGGCGCCCGGTCGGCGTCTTCGGCGCCGCGACGGTCGTCAACCTCCTGCTCGCGCTCGGCCTGGCCGCCCTGCTGTTCCAGGGCTTCGAGGTCGACGCCTCCTAGCGCGCCGGCCGCGTGCGCGACCTGCGGGCTCAGCCGTCCAGCAGGTCGCGCACGTGGCCGGTCTCGTTCAGGCTGACCAGCCCGCGGCGCCCGTCGCGCGCCGCGCCCACCCGCGTGAGCGAGGCGTACGCCGGCGCGACCCACAGCGCGGCGGGCACGCCGGCGACGTGCCCCGTGTAGGCGTTGATCGAGCCGGAGTGCGTGAAGCACACCGCCCGGCCGCCGGGGTGCGCGGCGACGACGCGCTCGACGCCGGCGACCACGGCCTCGCGGAAGGCGCTCGCGTCGATGCCCGGCACCGCGCCGAGCTTCAGCGCCTGCCACCGCGGGTCGTCCGCCGCCTTGAGCTCCTCGACCGGCACGTACGAGTCGTGCCCGGCGTCGAACTCCGCGAGCCCGGGCTCGACGCGCACCTCGAGCCCGAGCGCGGCGGCCAGCGGCGCGGCGGTCTGCTGCGCGCGGGCGGCCGGCGAGGCGTAGACGGCGTCGACGCGGTCGCGCGCGAGCGCCTGCACGACGCGGGCGGCCTGGTCGTGCCCGCGCTCGACGAGCCCCGGGTCGGCCGGCCCGCCGTCGGGCGTCGCGTCGATGCGCTCCGGCAGGGCGTGGCGGACCAGCACGAGCTCCATGCGCCCGAACGGTAGGTGGACGACACTGGGACGTGCCCAGTGCCCTGCCCGACGGCGTGCCCGTCCCCGCCGGCGGCGCCCTGCCCGACGGCGTCGCGGTCGGCCGCCCGTTCGGGCTCTACGTGCACGTGCCGTTCTGCGCGAGCCGCTGCGGCTACTGCGACTTCAACACCTACACCGACCTCGGCCACCTGCAGTCGGGCTGGGCCGACGCGGCGGTGGCCGAGGTGCGCCTCGCGCGCCAGGTGCTCGGGCCCGTGCCGGTCGACACCGTCTTCGTCGGCGGCGGCACGCCGACGCTGCTGCCGCCCGAGGACCTCGTGCGCGTGCTGCGCGAGGTCGACGCGGTGTTCGGCCTCGCGCCGGGCGCGGAGGTCACCACAGAGGCCAACCCCGACTCGGTGACGCCCGCGTCGCTCGCCGCGCTGCGCGCCGGCGGCTTCACGCGCGTCTCGTTCGGCATGCAGTCGGCGGCGGCGCACGTGCTGCGCGTGCTCGACCGCACGCACACGCCGGGGCGCCCGCAGCAGGCGGTGCGCGAGGCGTACGACGCCGGCTTCGGGCAGGTCTCGCTCGACCTCATCTACGGCACGCCGGGGGAGAGCGACGACGACTGGCGGCGCACGCTCGACGCCGCGCGCGCCGCCGGGCCGACGCACGTCTCGGCGTACGCGCTCATCGTCGAGGAGGGCACCGCGCTCGGCCGCTCGGTCGCGCGCGGCGTCGTGCCCGCGCCCGACGACGACGTGCTCGCCGACCGCTACCTGCTCGCCGAGGAGGCCCTCGGCGACCTCGGCTGGTACGAGGTGAGCAACTGGGGCGCCCCGTGCCGGCACAACGTCGGCTACTGGCGCGGCGGCGACTGGTGGGGCGTCGGGCCCGGCGCCCACAGCCACGTCGGCGGCGTGCGCTGGTGGAACGCCAAGCACCCGCGCACCTGGTCGTCGGCGCTCGCCGAGGGCCGCTCGCCGGGCGCCGGGCGCGAGCTGCTCGACGCGGAGGACCGCCGCGTCGAGCGCGTGCTGCTCGAGGTGCGGCTGCGCGAGGGACTGCCGCTCGACGTGCTGCACCCGGCGGGGCGGGCGGCGGCCGCGCGGCACGTGCGCGACGGGCTGCTGGAGCCCGGGCCGCACGGCGAGGGGCGCGCAGTGCTGACCCTGCGCGGGCGGCTGCTCGCCGACGCGGTGGTGCGCGACCTCGTCGACTGAGCGGCGCCGCACGGTGACGCAGGGCACAGGCCGGCGCGCGCGGGAACGCGCCGGCCGGTCGGTAGGTTGGAGGACCTGACGGCGCTCTCGCCGTCCCTCCCGCGGGCGAGCTGCCCGCGTGGTCGTCGCGTACTGCGCCTCCTGCACTCCTCGGTCTCCGCCGTAGCGCCGCACGTCACGTCTCGGCCTCGAGCACCAGGAGCACCGCCGTGCCTGCACCGTCCCGTCCGTCCCGCCCGTTCCCCCGCCGCACCGGCGGCCCGTCGCGCCGCCCGTCGTCGTCCGGCCCGGTGCGCAGCGCCGCCAGCGACCTCGAGCAGGCGCTCGACGCCGCGGCCGCCGTGCCCGCGCCCGAGGTCGTCCCGACCTTCGGCCAGCTCGGCCTGCCGGCGCCGCTCGTCACCGTCCTCGAGCGCCGCGGCATGACCGCGCCGTTCGCCATCCAGGTGCGGGCCCTGCCCGACGCGCTCGCCGGCCGCGACGTGCTCGGCCGCGGCCAGACCGGCTCGGGCAAGACGCTCGCCTTCGGCCTGCCGCTGCTCACCCGCCTCGCCGGCGGCCAGCGCGTGCGCAGCACCCCGCGCGCCCTCGTGCTCGTGCCGACGCGCGAGCTGGCGCAGCAGGTGCACGACGAGCTCGCGCCGCTCGCGCAGCCGCTCGACCTCAAGGTGACCACCGTGTACGGCGGCGCGTCGATGGGCCGCCAGATCGACCAGCTGCGCCGCGGGGTCGACCTCGTCGTCGCCACCCCGGGCCGCCTGCAGGACCTCGTCGACCAGCGCGAGTGCGACCTGTCGCAGATCGAGATCACCGTGCTCGACGAGGCCGACCACATGGCCGACCTCGGCTTCCTGCCGGCCGTGCAGGCGCTGCTCGACCTCACGCCCGGCACCGGCCAGCGCCTGCTGTTCTCGGCCACGCTCGACCGCGGCGTCGACCGCCTCGTCCGCGGCTACCTCAAGGACCCGGCGATGCACGCCGTCGCCGCCTCGACCTCGCCGGTCGAGCACATGGACCACAAGGTCTTCGCCGTCTCGCACTCCGCCAAGGTCGACATCGCCGCGGAGATCGCCACCCGCCCGGCGCGCACGCTGTTCTTCGTGCGCACCAAGCACGGCGCCGACCGCCTCGCCCTGCAGCTGCAGAAGACGGGCGTGCCGGCCGCCGCGATCCACGGCAACCTCACGCAGAGCGCCCGCAAGCGCGCGCTCGACGACTTCACGACCGGCCACGCGCGCGTGCTCGTCGCCACCGACGTCGCCGCCCGCGGCATCCACGTCGACGACGTCGACCTCGTCGTGCACTACGACCCGCCGGCCGACCACAAGGACTACCTGCACCGCTCGGGCCGCACGGCCCGCGCCGGCAGCACCGGCACGGTCGTCTCGCTCGTCGCGTCCGACCAGGTGCGCGACCACCAGCGCATGCGCGAGCGCGCCGGCGTCGACGCCAACGCCGTGAGCGTCGTGCCCGGCCACCCGGCCGTCCGCGAGGTCGCCGAGTCCGGCGAGCCCGTCGTGCTGCTGCCCCGCACCCCGTCGGTGTCCGCCCGCCGCGGCGGTGGCGGTCGCCCGCGCCGCAGCGGCCCGCCGCACGGCAGCGGCCCGCGCTCGACCGGCGGCCCCCGCCGCAGCGGACCCGAGGCCCGCGCCTCCCGCTGACGCACGGCGGGCGCAGCCCGCGCGTGAGCGGCCCTCACCGGCCGCTCACGCCGCAGCGGGTTGACTCCTGCCCGTGGAGGTGACGCGACCGTGCCGGACTGGCTGACCCCCGAGGGGTTCTCCTTCGCCCACCCGTGGCGCCTGTGGGCGCTGCTGGGCGTCGGGCTCGTCGCGCTCGCGCTCGCCGTCGAGGCCGTGCACCGCCGCGCCGCCGGCCGCCGCTGGGCGGACGCCGCGCTGCTGCCGGCCGTCGCCCCGCGCCGCCCCGGCTGGCGCCGGGCCCCCGGCCAGGTGGCCCTGGTGCTCGCGCTCGTCGCGATGGCGCTGGGCTGGGCCGGCCCCGAGCGCGTCGGCGAGACCGCGCAGGAGCGCTCGGTCGTCGTGCTGGCCCTCGACGTCTCGGGCTCCATGGCGGTCGCCGACGTCGAGCCCGACCGGCTCGGCGCGGCCCGCGCGGCCGCCGCCCAGTTCCTGGAAGGCCTGCCCGAGGAGGTCGACGCCGCGCTCGTCACGTACGCCGCGGTCGCGCAGCTCGTCGTGCCGCCGACCGGCGACCGCGCCGCGGTGCAGGCGGCGCTCGACGCGGTCGAGCTGCAGGCGGGCACGGACGTCGGCGGCGCCATCCTCACCTCGCTCGACGCGGTGCAGCGCGGCCTGCCGACCGTGCGCGAGGGGCAGGCACCGGCCGCGCGCGTGCTGCTCATCACCGACGGCGGCCTGCCGCCGGGCGGCGCCGACTACTCCGTCGCCACCCAGCGCGCCGTCGAGGTCGGCGTGCCGGTCAGCACGGTCACCATCGGCACCCCCGAGGGCGCGTACCCGGACGGGTCGCCGGAGCCGGTGCGGCTCGAGGAGATGGCGGCCATCGCCGAGGTGACCGGCGGCACGGCCTACACCGCCGAGGACCTCGACCAGCTCGACGCGGTCTACGACGACATCGGCAGCCAGGTCGAGCGCGACGTGGAGCGCCAGCCGCTCGCGCACTGGGCCGCGGGCGCGGCCCTGGCGCTGCTGCTCGCCGGCGCGGTCCCGTCGCTCCTGCTGCTGGGACGGCTGCCCTAGGTAGACTTGGCACTCCACCACGAGGAGTGCCAGGACGGGAGGGCAGCGCGTGCTCGACGACCGCAAGCTCGAGGTCCTGCGGGCCATCGTCACCGACTTCGTCAGCAGCAACGAGCCCGTGGGCAGCAAGGCGCTGGCCGAGCGCCACGGCCTCGGCGTCAGCCCGGCGACCGTCCGCAACGACATGGCCGTCCTCGAGGACGAGGGCTACATCACCCACCCCCACACCAGCGCCGGGCGCATCCCCACCGACAAGGGCTACCGCCTGTTCGTCGACCGGCTCTCGACGGTCAAGCCGCTGTCGCAGGCCGAGCGCCGCGCCATCCAGAGCTTCCTCGAGGGCGCGGCCGACCTCGACGACGTCGTGCGCCGCACGGTGCGCCTGCTCGCGCAGCTGACCCGCCAGGTCGCCGTCGTGCAGTACCCGAGCCTGTCGCGCAGCGCCGTGCGGCACCTCGAGATCGTGCACCTGGCGCCGTCGCGGCTGCTGCTCGTGCTCATCACCGACACCGGCCGCGTCGAGCAGCGGGTGCTCGAGCTGCCCGCGCCGCTCGCCGAGGACGACGTCTCGGTGCTGCGCGAGGCCTTCGGCTCCCGCCTGCCGGGCGCGCGGCTCGTCGACGTGCCGGCCGCGCTGTCCGACCTGCCCGACGCCGCGCCGCCGCTCATCCGCCCGGTGCTCACCAGCGTCATGTCGGTCGTGCTCGAGACGCTCGTCGAGCAGCCCGAGGAGCGCATCGCGCTCGCCGGCACGGCCAACCTCACGCGCAGCGCGCTCGACTTCCCGAC
>CANKBT010000173.1 GCA_947479995.1 Frankiaceae bacterium
CTGCGCACCCGCAGGCCCTCGACGCCCGGCGTGACGGAGGTGACGGTCGTGCGGAAGAACGCGGGTACGCCGGCGGAGTCACCGCCGTGCGCCGCCGCAGGAGCCGCGCTGAGCACCAGCGCGGAGGAGGTGGCGAGCAGCAGCAGGAAGGCGGCGACGGCGGTGCGCACGGCCGCGCCGCCTCCGGGCACCCGAACCGGCTGCGCCGGCACTCGGGCGGCGCGGTCAGGCGCGTCGCGGGCACGGAGTGGCGTGCGGATGGTGGACGAGGGCAGGGCCAGCACGGCGTCTCCGGGGCAGCAGGGCGAGGCCGACCCGCACCGGATCAGCCGAGGACGATCGCCCTTGACGGAGGTGCGCGGAAGCCGGTCCGCCGTCGCGACAGCGCCCATCCCGACGGCGGGAGCACGCGCTGCAGACCGGTGAGCGGGCGGCGCAGACCGGTGGACGGGAGCGCCAGAGCGGTCGGCGGAGCGACGGCGACGTGAGCGCGGAGCCGGCGGCGCAGCACGAGGACCGCGCGCAGGCCGGCGCCGTACGCCGCGAGGGCGAGGACGTCGGAGCCCACGTGCCTCGCGTCCCACGTCCACGTCGGCAGCCCGTCGAGCAGGCAGGCGACCGCGCCGAGCAGGACGTGCGCGACCACCTGCTCGTGCAGCAGCCGACCGGAGCTGACGGAGCGGGCGCTCCGCCCCGAGGCGACCAGCCCCAGGACCAGAACCGGGCCGACGACCAGGGCGGGCAGCCAAGCCAGGTCGAAGAGCCAGCCGTGCGCGAGCAGGACGAGAGTGGTCTGCGCGGCGGCCACGGCCACGCGCGGCAGAAGTCCCACGGCGCTCACGACGACATCATGGCGCGCTGGTGGCCGCGCGTCCTGCCAGCGACTCCAGCGAGGCCGAGCAGGGCACCGACGGCGAGGACGACGACTGCCGCCTGCTCCTGCCCACGCGCCAGGTCAGCACCGGGGACCTGCAGCGCCAGGAACCACTCGGGGGCGAGCAGGCCACCCCGCCACAGCCCCGCTGCGACGACCAGGTGCACGGCGGCCGCACCGAGCAGCAGCGGACGGGAGCGGTGGGTGAAGACGACGCGCTGCCACAGGACCAGACCGCCGGCCAGCGCGGCGAGGGCCCCCAGCAGGTGCACCCAGTGCGCGCGCGTGCTCGTGCCGAACAGCGGAGGCAGGTAGACCGCCCACACCAGCAGGCCGTAGCACAGCACCGCGACGGCGGGGTGGCGGACGGCAGCGGCGACAGGGTGGTCCGCGGCCGTGCTCACCAGCTCACGCAGCCCGTGAGCCTCGCCGGCCGCAGCGGTCGGCAGGGTCCGCGTGGCCAGCGCCACGGGTGCCCCGGCGACGAGCAGCGCAGGAGCCACCAGGGCCAGGGCGAGGTGCTGGCCGACGTGCACCTGGAGCACGGCCATGGCGTAGGTGGCCGGGCCGCCAGCGAGGGCGAACGCCGTCACGGTGAGGCCGCAGGCGAAGCATGCGGTGCGCACGCGCGGCCAGGCGTGACCCTGCGCGCGCAGCGACCGCACGCCGTGCGCGTAGGCGACGCCAGCCGCGGCGACGAGCAGGAGCACCAGGACGTCGAGCCGCCATGCGGTGAGCAGCCCGGCCAGGTCAGGTCTGGGGACGTCGTAGCCGAGCTCCACCGCGCTGCTGCTGGCGGTCGTCGCCACCTCGTCGGCAGGTGGCTCGGTGCGCGACAGTGCGACGGCGGTGCCGAAGGCCACGGCCATCAGCAGCACCTCGCCGCCGCACAGGCGCCAGAGGCTCCGGTCGTCACCACGGGCGAGGGCAGGCAGCGCGCGCGCCCGGTGCCACGCGCCCGCGCCGCCCAGGGCGACCAGCATGCTGGACTTCAGCGCCACCTCACGCCCGTACGCGCTCGACCAGAGGTCAGACGGAGCGCTCAGGCGGGTGAGGGCGTTGGCGACGCCCGACAGGGCGACGGCGATGAAGGCCCACAGGGCCAGCGAGCTGAAGCGCTCGACCAGCCCGGGAGCGGCGTGCCCGGCACGGCGCCCGTGCAGGAGCAGAGCCGCCAGCCCGCCGGTCCAGAGCGACACGGCGACGACGTGCACGACCAGGCTGGAGGTGGCCAGGTCGTGGTCCCGCCCACCGGCGGCGTGGCCTGTCAGCGCGAACGGCAGCGTCGTCACGACGGCCAGCAGCAGGGCGGTCACCGCTCCGGCGCGCGACAGTGCCGTCCGTGCCGCGGCGGCGACGGTCAGCGCGAGCGCGCAGGAGACCAGGGCGGCCCGGCCGTCGGGGAACGACCGCAGGTAGCTCACCAGGACCTCGGCCGAGGCGATCTCGCCCAGCGGCGCGCCGATGACGTCCGACATCTGCAGCAGCAGGACCGCGAGCGAGGCGACGGCCGCGACGCAGGCGGCTCGCCAGGCGGTGCGCAGGCCACGGTGCCCCGCGGGGGAGAGCTCGTCGCCCGGCCCGGGCGCCAGCACTGCCGCCAGCAGCGCACCGCCGACGGCCAGCGCGGCGCTGAGGTCGAGCAGCAGGGTCGCCAGCGGCAACCCCCACCCCGTCAGGGCTCCGGGGGTCGGCAGCCCGGGAGCGACCACCTCGGGTCCCTCGCCCGTAGCGGCGAGCAGGGCCACCAGGGCTGCGGCCGAGGCGAGGGTACCGACAGCCAGCAGCGGGACGGCGCTGCGGGGTCGCCGTGCAGGCCGCGCGACCGGGGGCCGGGCGGCGGTGGTCGTCACCGCTGCTCGGCCTGTCGCACACGGCGGACGGCGAAGGAGGCGAGCAGGGCGAAGGGCACGAGCACCACGGCGACGACCAGGAACAGCAGTGCGTTCTCACCGGCGGTGCGCGGCGCGCCCTCGCCGGCGCCGGCGTCCTCCGCCGGTCCCGGCGCCGCGGTCGGGTCCGGCTGGGGAGCCGGCGCCGGTCGTGCCGCCTGGTCCGCCGTCGTGACGGTGAAGGCGATGCGGCCCGTGATCGGGTGGCCGTCGGAGGAGACGACGCGGTAGTCCGCCGTCCAGGTCCCGGCCGGCCCGGCCGACACCGCTTGGCGGACGTCGGTGCCGCTCACGGCGGCCTCCCCGGCGGAACGCATCTGACCGTCAGGCCCGGTCACCACCACGGTGGAGAAGTCCTCGGCCACGGCCGCGTCGAACTGCAGCTGGACGGCGGTCGGGACGTCGGTCGTGGCCCCGTCGGCGGGGGTGCTGGTCACCAGCCGGTCGTGAGCGGCCGCAGGCGCAGCGGCGGAGCCCACGACGAGGGCGACGAGCAACAGCGCGGCCGAGGCGGAGCTGACCAGGCGGCCCACGGTCGCGGCCCTCATCGCGGTGCTCATGTCGGTCCTCGCCTCACACGGTGGCTGCGTCGCCCGCCAGGCTAGGCGAGCCGGGGCTCGCGATCCTGCCGGCGTGAGCGGGCCGCGCGCGGCTCGCGCACACTGGACGGCATGGAAGCGCGCGAGCCGGTCGTCGACGACCGCCCCGAGGACTTCGTCGAGGATCGGGGCGGCGCCCGCTGGCGATGGCTGGTCTTCCCCCTCGCCCTGCTCGCCTTCGTGGCGGGCTTCGCGCTGGCGCCGCTGACGCCCTTCGGGGACCGGGTGCCGGACGAGGGCTCGGTCGAGGCCGGCTTCGCCCGTGACATGCGCGCCCACCACGACCAGGCCGTCGCCATGTCCCTGATCGCCTACCGCAGCGCCGCGACACCGCAGGTGCGGGCGCTGGCGCAGGACGTGCTCATCACGCAGCAGAGCCAGGCCGGAGCCATGGGCGGGTGGCTCGCCGACTGGGGGCTGCCGGCGCAGGGCCCGACACCGCGCATGGCGTGGATGACCGGCGGTCACGAGGGCGGGCACGCCGGGGATGAGCACGAGCTCCGGCCCGACGGCCGGATGCCCGGCATGGCCAGCGCCGATCAGTTGCAAGCGCTGCGCGATGCGCGGGGCGAGGACGTCGACCGCCTGTACCTGTCGCTGCTCATCACCCACCACCGCGGCGCGCTGCCGATGGCGCAGGAGGCGGTCGAGCGCAGTGACCGCCCGGTCGTCGTCGCGCTCGCCCGGAGCATCTACGACTCCCAGTCGGCCGAGCTGGAGGTCCTGCGCACCGACCTGCTCGCCTTGGGAGGCGAGGTCCCGCCGGACTCGGCCACCACCGCCTGACGCTCCGCGTCGCACGCGGCGCCGTGAACTGCAAGGTTGAGCACGTGGACACCAGTGCCGACGGCGCGTCGAGCGAGTCCGAGCTCGTCACGCCGGCGCCGAGCACCTACCAGCCGATGCCCGGCCCGTCGTACCAGTCCTGGTGGCCGCTGGTCGGGGGCGTCCTGCTCATGGTCGTGCTGCTCGGAGGCACCTTGGCCTTCAGCCTCCTGGGAGATGGCCAGCCGCAGCCGACGCCCAGCCCGGCGACCTCGTCGACTGCTCCCTAGGGCCTCGCGGCCAGCTCCAGCGTCTCGGCGAGCGCGGCGCGCAGCTGGTCCAGCCCGGGCTGCTCGACCGGCAGGTGGCCGGCGCGTTCGAGCAGGACGACGCGGGTGTCGGCGGCGATCCGGCGCGCGAAGTCGACGCTGAGCGCCGGCGGCGTCCAGGTGTCGGCGGCCGGCTGCACAAGCAGGACGGGGCAGGCCCGGAACTGCTCCGGCTCGACGGCCGGCGCGCTGCGGGTCCAGTCGACGAAGAAGCCGAGCGGCACCCGTCCGCCCCCGCCCTGCGCGTCGGCGGCGCAGGCGGCGACCACGGCCGGGTCGGCGCTCATGCGCGACAGCCGGGTCAGCCAGCGCACCGGCACCCGCAGCCCGAGCAGCCGCCGCGGCAGCAGCGCTGCGAGCCCGGCGGTCTCGGCGAGCAGCGCCGTGCGGGCGGCGGCACGGCGCACGGCGGGCACGCGCGGGTCGAGCAGGTTGCTGGCCACGACCGCGGCGGCGTGCGCGCGCGGGTCGGCCGCCGCGTCGTACGCCAGGCGACCGCCGACGCTCAGCCCCAGCAGCACGACCGGCCGGCCGGCGGCGCCCTCGGCGGCCGCGGCGTCGACGGCGACGCGCACCCAGTCGGCGTAGCGGACGCGCCACGGCGCCGGGACCCGGGTCAGCCCGAACAGCGGGAGGTCCGGGGCGACCGCGTCCCAGCCCAGCGCGTTCACCGCGCGGGCGAGCGGGCCGAGCAGGCGCCCGTGCCCGCCGGCGCCGTGCAGCAGCACGACGGTGCCGCGCGGTGCGGCCACCCGCCAGGCGTCGACGTGCACGTCGTAGCCGCCCCAGGGCTCCCACACCTCGACCGGCCGGGCGGCCTCGGCGACGCGCAGGTCGGGCGGGAAGAAGCGCTGGTAGGCCCGCCAGCCGTCCACGTCGTCGTAGGAGCGCCGCCCGGTGGTGGTCGTCATGGCGCGGAAGGTACAGCACATGCTGTACTCATTCCTCGTCGTCGAGGAGGTCGGATGTCCGGAGCCCGCACGAGCGCGCAGCGCGAGCGCCGCTTGGCGGTCGCCAGCGCGCTGAACGTCGTCATCGTCGTCGCGCAGGTCATCGCGGGGCTGGTCGCCGGCTCGGTCGGCCTGCTCGCCGACGGCGGCCACAACCTCACCGACACCGCCGCCGTCCTGCTGTCGCTCTACGCGGTGCGCCTGGCCCGGCGTCCGGCGAGCGACCGGCGCAGCTTCGGCTACCTGCGCGGCGGCGTGCTGGCAGCCCAGGCCAACGCCGCGGGGATCCTGGTAGTGACTGCCGTGATCGCGGTCGAGGGCGTGCGTCGGCTCGTCGACGGCGGCGGCGACGTGGACGGCGGCATCGTCCTGGTCGTCGCCCTCGTCGGCGCCGCGGCCAACGGGCTGGCGGCGTGGATCGTGCACGAGCCGGGCGGCGGCGACCTCAACGTCCGCTCCGCGCTGCTGCACCTGGTCAGCGACGCCGTCGTCTCGCTCGGCGTCGCGGCTGCAGGGGCCGTCATCCTGCTGACGGACGGCGGGTGGGTCTGGCTGGACCCGGCCGTCAGCCTGGTCATCAGCGCCGTCATCGGCGTCTACGGGGTGCGGCTCCTGCAGCAGACGACCACCGTCCTGCTTGAGGGGACGCCGGACGGGCTCGACGCCGGTGAGGTACGGGCCGACGTGCTGGCAGTGCCGGGCGTCCTCGACCTGCACGACCTCCACGTGTGGAGCCTGTCCGACACGGTCCGCGCGGCGTCCGGCCACGTCCTCGTCGCCGGCCACCCGAGTCTGGAGGAGGCCAACGTCGTCGCCGCCGAGGTCAAGCACGTGCTGGCCGAGAAGCACGGGGTGGCGCACGCGACGCTCGAGGTCGAGTGCGAGGTGTGCGCACCGCCCTCGCCGAGCGACTGCCTCATGCCGGCCACACCAGCGGCGCCCGGCCACGTCGGGCACCGGCACTGATGGCCGCCGACACCGTGCTCGTCATCCCACGGCTCGAGGCGCTCACCCGTCTCGGCAAGGCGCTCTCGGACCCGAACCGGTGCCGCATCCTGCTGCAGTTGCTCGACGGGCCCGGCTACCCCGCCGCGCTCGCCGCCGCCCTCGGGCTCAGCAAGCAGGGCACCAGCAACCACCTGGCCTGCCTGCGCGACTGCGGCCTCGTGGTCACCCGGCAGGAAGGACGTCGCGTGCGCTACGCCCTCGTCGACGAGCACCTCGCCCACGCGCTCTCCGACCTGCTCCAGGTCGTGCCGGCCGCCGACGCCTGCGCCAGGGCGCACGCGTGACCTTGACCCGCTC
>CANKBT010000174.1 GCA_947479995.1 Frankiaceae bacterium
AGCGAGCGCCTGGCCTGGGACGGCCCGCAGGGCGTGCTGCGCAACGACGGCGTGCGCCCGGTGCTCTACGCGCCGCCGGCGTTCGAGGAGGGGTCGTCGTACTCGCACCTGGACGAGGACGCCTACCCGAAGGGCAGCCGCGACGGGCTGATGACGCCGTACCTGTCCGCCGGCGAGCGCCTCACCTTCCCCGGACCGATCGCGCTCGGCGTGCTGCAGGACCTCGGCTGGCCGGCGCCCACCCGCTTCTCGACCACCGTGCCCGCCGCGCCGACCGGCGCCGCCGCGACCGCCGCCGACGCCTCCGCCGTCGTCACCTGGACGCCGCCCGCGACGGCCGGCAGCTCCGGCGTCACCGGCTACACCGCCACCGCGAGCCCGAGCGGCGCCACCTGCACCACGACCGGCGCCACCACCTGCACGCTCACCGGGCTGGTCAACGGCGCGGCGCAGACCGTCACCGTGCAGGCCCGCAACGCCAACGGCGCCAGCGCGGCCAGCGCCCCCTCCGCGCCGGTCACCCCGGTCGCCGTGCCCGGCGCCCCGACCGGCGTCACCGCGGTCCGCGGCGACGGCACCCTGGCCGTCAGCTGGGCCGCCCCGCTGAGCACGGGCGGCAGCCCGGTCACCGGCTACACCGCGACCGCCGCCCCCGGCGGCGCCACCTGCAGCACGGCCGGCGAGACCGCCTGCACCCTCACCGGCCTGGCCAACGGCACCGCGTACACCGTGGTCGTGCGGGCCGCGAACGCCAACGGCACCGGCCCGGCGAGCGCGCCCAGCCCGGCCGCCACCCCGGCGACGCTGCCCGGCGCGCCCACCGCCGTGACGGCCGTGCCCGGCGACCGCCGCCTCACCGCCTCGTGGACGGCCCCGGCCAGCACCGGCGGCGCGCCGGTCACCGGCTACACCGCCACCGCCGTCCCGGGCGGCGCGACCTGCGCCACGACCGGCGCGACGCGCTGCACCCTCACCGGGCTGGAGAACGGCACGGCGTACGAGGTGGTCGTCACGGCCACCAACGCGGTCGGCACGGGCGCGGTCAGCGCCCCCAGCGCCCCGGCCGTGCCCGCCGTGCCCGTCACCGCCGGCCCGCCGGCCCGCGACCCGGGCGTGCTCCGCCTGTCGGGCCACGACCGCTTCGCGACGGCCGTCGCCGTCTCGCAGGGCAGCTTCCCCGGCACCGCGCAGGACGTCGTGCTCGTCACCGGCGAGGACTGGCCCGACGCGCTGTCGGCCGGCCCCGCGGCCGCGCACCTCGACGCGCCCGTGCTGCTCACCCGACGGGACGCCCTGCCCGCGGCCGTGCTGGCCGAGGTCGACCGGCTCGCCCCGGCCCGGGTCTGGGTCGTCGGCGGCACCGGCGTCGTGCAGGAGCCCGTGCTGCAGCAGCTGCGGGCCCGCGGCCTCGAGGTCACGCGCGTCTCCGGCCCCGACCGCTACGCCACCGCCGCCGCCGTCGCCGAGCGCTTCTTCGTCGACCCGGCCGGCGCGTACTACGCCTCCGGCGCGACGTACGTCGACGCCCTGGCCGGCGGTGCGGCCGCGGCCGCGCGCGACTGGCCGCTGCTGCTCACCGCCCCCGGCGCGAAGCCGGCCGCCACGCCGCTGCTCGGCGTCGACCGCGTCGTGCTCGGCGGCACCGCCGCCGTCTCGGAGGCCGTGCGGGTCGCCCTCGACGCGCGCCGCGTCTCGGGCGTCGACCGCTACGCCACCGCCGCGGCCATCGCGACCGACGCCTTCGACGAGGCGGCCGTGGCCTACCTCGCCACCGGCGCGAACTTCCCCGACGCCCTCGCGGCCGCCCCGGCCGCGGGCCGCGACCGCGCGCCGCTGCTGCTCACCCCGCGCGACTGCACGACTCCCGCGACCCGCGCCGCGCTCACCTCGCTGGGCGCCGTGACGCGCGTCGTGCTCGGCGGCACCGGCGCGGTCTCCGACGCCGCCGCGCAGCTCACCGCCTGCTGACCGGGGGGGCACCTCGTGCCCCCCGGCGGCCGGTGCGGGACGATCGGCGCATGAGCGAGACCGACGCGAAGGTCGCCCCGCCGGAGGAGCCGCCGCTCCCCGACGCGCTGGTGCTCGGCGGCGCCTTCCCGGCGGCCACCCGCGAGCAGTGGCGCGCCGAGGTGGCCAAGGTCCTGGCCAAGCGCGGGCCCGCCCCCGACGACGTCGAGGACGCCCTGTCCACCGACGTCGCCGGGCTGCGGGTGCGCCCGCTGCACACCGCGGCCGACGCCCCGGCGAGCGCGCTGCGGCCTACGCGCGCGGGCGGCTGGGACGTCCGCGCCCGCCAGGCGCACCCCGACCCGCGCACCGCGGCGGCGCAGGCGCTCGAGGACCTCGAGGGCGGCGCCGGCTCGCTGTGGCTCGTCGTCGGCGAGGGCGGCGTGCCGGTCGACGGCATCGCCGCCGCGCTCGAGGGCGTGCTGCTCGACCTCGCCGCCGTCGCCGTCGACGCCGGCGCGCTGTTCGCCGTGGCCGCGGACGCCGCGCTCGCCGCCGGCGTGCAGCGCGGCACCCTCGGCGCCGACCCGGTCGCCGTGCTCGCCCGCACCGGCGCGCTCCCCGACGAGGCGGCGGCGTACGCGCTGGCCGCGCGCTGCGCCGGCACCGGCGTGCGCGCGATGACCGTCGACGCCCTGCCCTTCCACGAGGCGGGCGCGACCGCCGCGCAGGAGCTCGCGCTGTCGCTGTCGGCGGCGGTGCACTACCTGCGGGCCGGCGTCGCCCCCGACCAGCTCGAGTTCCGGTTCGCCGCCACGGCCGACCAGTTCCTCACGATCGCCGGCCTCCGCGCGGCCCGCCGGCTGTGGGCGCGGGTGCTCGAGGCGAGCGGCCTGCCCGACGCCCCGCAGGTGCAGCACGCCGTCACCAGCTGGTCGATGACCACGACCCGCGACCCATACGTCTCGGTGCTGCGGGGCACGACCGCCTGCTTCGCGGCCGGCGTCGGCGGGGCCGACAGCGTCACCGTGCTGCCCTTCGACGCGGCGCTCGGCCAGCCCGACGCGCTGGCCCGCCGGATCGCCCGCAACACCTCGGCGCTGCTCGTCGAGGAGTCGCACGTCGCCGCGGTCACCGACCCGGCCGGCGGCTCCTGGTACGTCGAGCGCCTCACCGACGACCTCGCGCAGGCCGCGTGGGCGGCCTTCCAGGACGTCGAGCGGGCCGGCGGCGTCGTCGCCGGGCTCCAGGACGGCAGCGTCGCCGCGCTGCTCGAGGCCTCGCGCACCGCGCAGCTCGAGCGCCTGGCGCACCGCACCGCCGCGGTCACCGGCGTCAGCGAGTTCCCCTTCCTCGACGAGAAGCCGGTCGTCCGCGAGCCGGCGCCCGCCCTGCCCGGCGGCGGCCTGCCGCGCGTGCGCTGGGCCGAGCGGCACGAGGCCCTGCGCGACCGCGCCGACCGCCACCTCGCGGCCACCGGCCGCCGGCCGACCGTGCTCGCGGTGACCACCGGCGCGGTGAGGACGCACGTCGCGCGGCTCGACTACGTGCGCAACCTGCTCGCGCCCGGCGGCGTCGTCGTCGACGCCGTCGACCGCGACGACCTGCCCGCGCAGGTGCCGCCGGTGGTCGTGCTCGTCGCCGCCGACGACGTCGCGCCCGACGAGGCGCTCGTCGAGGCCCTCCGCAGCCGCGGCGCGACCCGCGTGCTGCGCGCCGGGAAGGGCCGCGACTGGCCGGTCGACGGCTACGTCTTCGTGGGCTGCGACGCCCTCGCCGTGCTCCAGCAGACCGCTGACGACCTGGGAGTGGCGCCGTGACGATCCCCGACTTCACCGCCGTCGACCTGGGGGCGCCGCCCGCCGCGCCGCCGCCGCCGCAGGGCGCGCCGTGGCTCACGCCCGAGGGCATCGAGGTCGCCACCTCGTACGGGCCGGCCGACCTCGAGGGGCTCGACTTCCTCGAGACCTACCCGGGCATCGCGCCGTTCCTGCGCGGCCCGTACCCCGCCATGTACGTCACCCAGCCGTGGACGGTCCGGCAGTACGCCGGCTTCTCGACCGCCGAGGAGAGCAACGCCTTCTACCGCCGCAACCTCGCGGCCGGGCAGAAGGGCCTGTCGATCGCCTTCGACCTCGCCACGCACCGCGGCTACGACAGCGACCACCCGCGCGTCAGCGGCGACGTCGGCATGGCGGGCGTCGCCATCGACTCGATCTACGACATGCGCCAGCTGTTCGACGGCATCCCGCTCGACCGCATGAGCGTCTCGATGACCATGAACGGCGCGGTGCTGCCGGTCATGGCGCTGTACGTCGCCGCGGCCGAGGAGCAGGGGGTCGACGCGGCGCAGCTCACGGGGACCATCCAGAACGACATCCTCAAGGAGTTCATGGTCCGCAACACCTACATCTACCCGCCCGAGCCCTCGATGCGGATCATCAGCGACATCTTCGGCTTCACCAGCCGGGAGATGCCGCGGTTCAACTCGATCTCGATCTCCGGCTACCACATGCAGGAGGCCGGGGCGACCGCCGACCTCGAGCTGGCGTACACGCTGGCCGACGGCGTCGAGTACCTCAAGGCGGGCATCGGCAGCGGCCTCGACGTCGACGCCTTCGCGCCGCGGCTGTCGTTCTTCTGGGCGATCGGCATGAACTTCTTCATGGAGGTCGCCAAGATGCGCGCGGCCCGGCTGCTGTGGGCCAAGCTCGTGCAGCAGTTCGACCCGAAGAGCGACAAGAGCCTGTCGCTGCGCACGCACTGCCAGACCTCGGGCTGGTCGCTCACCGCGCAGGACGTCTACAACAACGTCGTCCGCACCTGCGTCGAGGCGATGGCCGCGACGCAGGGGCACACGCAGTCGCTGCACACGAACGCGCTCGACGAGGCGCTCGCGCTGCCGACCGACTTCAGCGCGCGCATCGCCCGCAACACGCAGCTGTTCCTGCAGCAGGAGTCCGGCACGACCCGCGCGATCGACCCGTGGGGCGGCTCGGCGTACGTCGAGCGGCTCACCTACGAGCTCGCCCGCAAGGCCCGGCAGCACCTCACCGAGGTCGGCGAGGCCGGCGGCATGGCCAAGGCCATCGAGGCCGGCATCCCCAAGCTGCGCATCGAGGAGGCGGCCGCCCGCACCCAGGCGCGCATCGACGCCGGCCTGCAGCCGGTCATCGGCGTCAACAAGTACCGCGTCGCCGACGACCTCGACATCGACGTGCTCAAGGTCGACAACCGCGCCGTGCGCGCGTCGCAGATCGCCAAGCTCGAGCGGCTGCGCGCCGAGCGCGACGCCGACGCCGTGCAGGACGCGCTGCGCCGGCTCACCGAGGGCGCCCGCAGCGGCGGCAACCTGCTGCAGCTGTCGATCGACGCCGCCCGGGCCAAGGCCTCGGTCGGCGAGATCAGCGACGCCGTCGAGGAGGTCTTCGGCCGCTACACCGGCCAGATCCGTACGATCTCCGGCGTGTACCGGCAGGAGGCGGGCGGCTCGTCGGCCGTCGAGCGCACCCGCGAGGCCGCCGACGCCTTCGCCGAGGCGGAGGGCCGCCGGCCGCGCATCCTCGTCGCCAAGATGGGCCAGGACGGCCACGACCGCGGGCAGAAGGTCATCGCCTCGGCCTTCGCCGACCTCGGCTTCGACGTCGACGTGGGCCCGCTGTTCCAGACCCCCGGCGAGGTCGCGCGCCAGGCCGTGGAGGCCGACGCCCACGTCGTCGGCGTCTCCTCGCTGGCCGCCGGCCACCTGTCGCTCGTGCCCGCGCTCAAGGCCGAGCTCGCCGCGCTCGGGCGCGAGGACATCATGGTCGTCGTCGGCGGCGTCATCCCGCCGCAGGACTTCGCCGAGCTGCGCGAGGCCGGTGCCGCGGCGATCTTCCCGCCCGGCACCGTCATCCCCGACGCCGCGCTGGAGCTGCTCGCCGACCTGTCGCGGGCGCACGGGCACGCCCCGGCGGCGTGAGCCGGCCGGACGTCCCCGCCCTCGTCGAGGGGGTCCTCGCCGGCGACCGCACGGCCGTCGCCCGCGCGATCACGCTCGTGGAGTCGCGGCGGGCCGACCACCGGGTGCAGGCGCAGGAGCTGCTCGTGCAGCTGCAGCCCGCGGCGGGCCGCGCCCGCCGGGTCGGCATCACCGGCGTGCCCGGCGTCGGCAAGAGCTCGTTCATCGACGCCCTCGGCACCCTGCTCACCGGGCAGGGGCACCGCGTGGCGGTGCTCGCGGTCGACCCGTCGAGCGGCCGGCACGGCGGCAGCATCCTCGGCGACAAGACCCGCATGACGCGGCTGGCCGTCGACGACCGGGCGTTCATCCGGCCCTCGCCGACCTCGGGCACCCTCGGCGGCGTCGCGGCGGCCACCCGCGAGGCGATCGTCGTCATGGAGGCGGCGGGCTACGACGTCGTGCTCGTCGAGACCGTCGGCGTCGGCCAGTCCGAGACGGTCGTCGCCGACATGACCGACACCTTCCTGCTGCTGGCCCTGGCGCGCACGGGCGACCAGCTGCAGGGCATCAAGAAGGGCGTCCTCGAGCTCGCCGACGTCGTCGCGGTCAACAAGGCCGACGGCCCGCACGAGCGCGAGGCCCAGTCGGCGGCCCGCGAGCTCGGCGGCGCCCTGCGCCTGCTCGGCCAGCCCGACGGCGCCTGGAGCACGCCGGTGCTCACCTGCTCGGCGCTGACCGGCGCGGGCCTGGAGGACGTCTGGGCCGCCGTCGGCCGCCACGTCGAGGCCCTG
>CANKBT010000175.1 GCA_947479995.1 Frankiaceae bacterium
ACCGCGCTCTACGACGACAGCAAGTCCCTCGACGAGGGCGCGCTGACCGTGCCGGGCTACTCGATGGACGGCTGGTACGGCCGGATCTACCGCGGCTGCGGGTGGTTCGACACGAGCAAGCCGATCCGCGACTTCACGGACAGGGAACTCGACGACCTCTTGCACAAGGAGGCGACCAAGATCAAGGTCGACGGCGTCAACCTGACCTACCTCGGGCTGGTGCCGCAGATCCGCAAGTCCTACCTGGCCAAGGACGTCGACGCGATGCAGCCGCACGTGCGGGCGTTCGTCGAGCGGGCGGTCGCCTTCGCCACCTGCCCCGACTGCGAGGGCACCCGCCTCACCGCCGGGGCGCGCGCCTCGAAGGTCGCCGGCCTGAGCATCGCGGACGCCTGCGCGATGCAGGTGAGCGACCTGGCCGGCTGGGTCCGCGGCCTGCGCGAGCCGTCCGTCGCGCCGCTGCTCGCCTCGCTCGGCGACCTGCTCGACGCCTTCACCGGCATCGGCCTGGGCTACCTCTCGCTCGACCGCCCGACCGGCACGCTGTCCGGCGGCGAGGCGCAGCGCACCAAGATGGTGCGCCACCTCGGGTCGCCGCTCACCGACGTGACGTACGTCTTCGACGAGCCGACCGCCGGGCTGCACCCGCACGACGTGCAGCGCATGGACGACCTGCTGCTGCAGCTGCGCGACAAGGGCAACACCGTGCTCGTCGTGGAGCACGAGCCCGAGACCATCGCGGTCGCCGACCACGTCGTCGAGCTCGGCCCCGGCGCCGGTCGCGACGGCGGCCGGGTCTGCTACGAGGGCGACGTCGCCGGGCTGCGCGCCAGCGGCACCGCGACCGGACGGCACCTCGACGACCGGCCGCGCCTGAAGAGCGCGGTGCGCGCCCGCACCGGCGTGCTGGAGGTGCGCGGCGCCACGACGCACAACCTGAAGGGCGTCGACGTCAACCTGCCGCTCGGCGTGCTGTGCGTGCTCACCGGCGTCGCCGGCTCGGGCAAGAGCTCGCTCGTGCAGGGGTCGGTCGCCGGGCGTCCGGGCGTCGTCACCGTCGACCAGGCGCCGGTCCGCGGGTCGCGGCGCAGCAACCCGGCGACGTACACGGGGCTGCTGGAGCCGGTGCGCAAGGCGTTCGCCAAGGCGCACGGCGTCAAGCCCGCGCTGTTCAGCGCGAACTCCGCCGGTGCCTGCCCGGCGTGCGCCGGCGCGGGCGTCGTCGAGACCGACCTCGGCGTCATGGCCGGCGTGCCCGTCCCCTGCGAGGTGTGCGAGGGCCGGCGCTTCGACGCCTCGGTGCTGCAGCACCGGCTCGGCGGCAAGGACATCAGCGAGGTGCTGGCGATGCCGGTCGCCGAGGCGCTGGCCTTCTTCGCCGAGGGGGAGGCGCGCGTGCCCAAGGCGCACGAGGTGCTCGCCCGGCTCGACGACGTCGGCCTCGGCTACGTCGCCCTCGGCCAGCCGCTCACCACCCTGTCGGGCGGCGAGCGCCAGCGCCTCAAGCTCGCCGCGCACCTCGGCGGCGACGCCGGCGTCTACGTGCTCGACGAGCCCACCACCGGCCTGCACCTGGCCGACGTCGCGCAGCTGCTCGGCCTGCTCGACCGGCTCGTCGACGGCGGCACCTCGGTGCTCGTCGTCGAGCACTCGCTCGCCGTCATGGCGCACGCCGACTGGGTCGTCGACCTCGGGCCCGGCGCCGGCCACGACGGCGGGCGCGTCGTGTTCGAGGGCACGCCCGCCGACCTGGTCGCGTCGCGCGCGACGCTCACCGGCGAGCACCTCGCCCGGCACGTCGGCGCGGGCTAGCCCTTGCGGGGCGCGAGCCGGTCGCGCAGCCGGCCGAGCAGCAGGGCCGCCAGCAGGTAGACGCCGATCGCGGTGGCGTAGTTGGCGTACAGCGCCCGGTTGCCGCCCTCGGGCGTGAAGACGTCCTCGAACGGCCCGGTGGCGTCGGCCGCGAGCGACAGCGCGTTGCGCACGAGGACGTTGTCGGGGTTGGTCGGCGCCGCGGTGAAGACGACGCCGAGCGCGACGACGAGCGCCAGCAGCACGAGCACGACCTGCGAGACGCGCAGCACCACGCGCGCGACCGCGGTCGGCCCGTCGCCGCGGCGCCCGCCCCCGCCCGGTGCGGCGCCGTCGCCCGTGCCGGGGGTGCCGAGCACGCGCTCGTCGAGCCGTCGCAGTGCCGCCGGGAGCCTCATGTGGGACAGGATGGACCACGTGACGACGCCTGCGGGGACCCCGGTCGCCTACCCGGCGCACTGGGAGGCCGACGCGGTGCTGTCCGACGGCGGCACCGTGCACCTGCGGCCGATCACCCCGGACGACGCCGACCGGCTGCGCGCCTTCCACGAGCGGCTGTCGCCGGAGACCGTCTACAACCGCTTCTTCACCGCCGTGCGCACGCTGTCGGCGCGCGACGTCGAGCGCTTCACCCGGGTCGACCACGACGAGCGGGCGGCGGTCGTCGCGCTGCTACGCGACCAGATCGTGGGCGTCGTGCGCTACGCCCGGCTGTCCGACCCGGGCAGCGCCGAGGTGGCCGTCGTCGTCGAGGACGCCCACCAGGGGCGCGGGCTCGGCGCCCTGCTGCTGGAGCACCTCACGGCGGCGGCGCGCGAGCGCGGCGTCGAGCGCTTCGTCGCCGACGTGCTGCCGAGCAACCGGCGCATGCTCGCCGTCTTCCGCTCGGCCGGCTTCGCCCTGTCGCGCGAGCTGGCCGACGGCTACGTCGAGCTGACCTACCCCATCCAGGAGACGAGCGCGTCGCTCGAGGTCGTGCGCAGCCGCGAGCACCGCGCCGAGGCGCGCAGCGTCGCGCGGCTGCTGTCGCCCACCGCGGTCGCGGTCGTCGGCGCCAGCCGCGAGCCCGGCACCGCCGGCCACGAGGTGTTCCGGTCGCTGCTGCTGCACGGCTTCGACGGCCCCGTCTACCCCGTCAACCCGGTGGCGCCGCACGTGCTGTCGGTGCGGGCGTACGCCGACGTCCGCGACGTGCCGGACGACGTCGACCTCGCGGTCGTCGCGCTGCCCGCGCCGCTCGTCGCCGACGCCGTGCGCGCGTGCTCGGAGAAGCGCGTCCGCGGGCTCGTCGTCGTGTCGGGCGGCTTCGCCGACGCCGGCGAGGAGGGCCGCGCGCGCCTGGCGGAGGTCGTCGCGCTCGCGCGCGAGGGCGGCATGCGGCTCATCGGGCCCAACGCGATGGGGGTCGTCAACACCGACCCCGCGGTGCAGCTGCACGCCACCTTCGCGCCCGGCTCGCCGCCGCACGGCCGGGTCGGCGTCTTCACGCAGTCCGGCGCGCTCGCGTCGACGTTCCTCGCCGAGAGCGAGCGGCGGCACCTCGGCTTCTCGACCTTCGTCTCGATCGGCGACCGCGCCGACGTCTCCGGCAACGACCTGCTGCAGTACTGGCAGGCCGACGAGCGCACCGACGTCGTCGTGCTGCACCTGCAGGGCTTCGGCAACCCGCGCAAGTTCGCCCGCATCAGCCGCCTGCTCGGCCGCAGCAAGCCGGTGGTCTGCCTCAAGAGCGGGCGGGGCAGCGGCGACGACGCCGTCGACGCGCTGTTCGCCTCGGCGGGCGTGCTGCGCGTCGACACGCTGGCGCAGCTGTTCGAGGTGGCGCAGCTGCTCGCCCTGCAGCCGCTGCCCCAGGGGCGACGCGTCGGCATCGTCGGCACGTCGTCCGCGCTCGCCGCGCTCGCCACCGACGCCTGCCGCGCCGCCGGGCTCGTCGTGCCCGAGCTGCCCGCCGGCGTCCGGGACGCGCTGCGCGCGCTCGCCGGCACGACTGAGACCGCCAACCCGGTCGACCTCGGCCCGCTGGCCGCCCCCGCGCAGCTGCGCACGGCGCTGTCGCTCGTCGCCCGCAGCGGCGCCGTCGACGCCGTGCTCGCGCTCGTCACGGCGAGCCGCGACGACGACGCGCTGGGCCGCGTGCTCGTCGCGGCGTCGCGCGAGGACGGCGTGCCGCTGCTCGCCTCCTTCCTCGGCCTGGACGGCGTGCCCCCCGCGCTGGCCGTCGCCCCGGCGGCCGACGGCGGCGCGCCCGGGGCGTCCGACACCGCCCCGCTGCGGCGCGACGTCGCGCCCCCGTCGCGCTCGCTCGCGGTGCCCGGGCCGGGCCGCGGCTCGGTCCCGTCGTACGCCTCGCCGGAGTCGGCGGCGTTCGCGCTCGCGCGCGCGGCGACGTACGCCGCCTGGCGGTCGCGGCCCCAGGGCGAGGTGCCGGCGCTGCCGGACGTCGACGCGGAGGCCGCCCGCGCGCTGGCCGCGGCGCGCCCGCACGACGGCACCTGGCTGCCCGCCGGAGACGCCGCCGCGCTGCTGGCCGGCGTCGGGCTGCGCACCTGGCCGACGCAGCCCGTCGGCACCCTCGAGCAGGCGCGGGCCTCGGCCGACGCGCTCGGCTGGCCGGTGGTGCTCAAGAGCGGCGACGCCCGCTGGCGCAACCGCAGCGACGTCGGCGCGGTGCAGCTCGGGCTCGACGGGCCGGCCGACCTCGAGCGGGCCTGGCGGGCGCTGCGCGCGCTCGTCGGCGACGGCGAGGTGCTCGTGCAGCCGATGGCGCCGCCGGGCGTCTCGACGGTCGTGCGGCTGGTCGGCGACCCCGCCGTCGGCCCGCTGCTGTCGCTGCGCCTCGGCGGGCTGGCGGCCGACCTGCTGGCCGACCCGGTGACGCGCACGCTGCCGCTGACCGACCTCGACGCCCGCGAGGTGATCGCGGGCGTCCGCGGCGCGGCGCTGCTGCAGGGCACCGACGTCGACGCCCTGCAGGACGTGCTGCACCGGGTCGCCCGGCTCGCCGAGGAGGTGCCGCCCGTCGCCGAGGTGCTGCTCGACCCGGTGCTCGTCGGCGCGTCGGGCGTCACCGTGCTGCACGCCGGCGTGCGCCTCCTGCCGCCCGAGCTCGACCCCGAGCGCGGGCCGCGCCGCCTCGTCGGCCGCGGTGCCGCGCACCTGCGCGGCACCGGCCCCCTGCACGTGCGCTGAGCGAGACCTAGCCTGGACCGCGTGCGGCTCACCGAGTTCTGGCGGCGGATGGACGAGAAGTTCGGGGCCCTCTACGCCCGGTCCTACGCCGCCGACCAGGCCATCGCCGAGCTGGGCTCGCGCACGGTCGACCAGGCGCTGGCCGACGGCGAGGACGCCAAGCGCGTGTGGCGCGCGGTCTGCGACGCGACCGCCGCGCCGGCCTCCGAGCGGTGACGCGCCCGCTCGGCGTGTCGGTGCTGGTGTCGAACACGTGTTCGGTCTAGCGTCGCCGGTGTCCGGGTGATCCCCAGGCCGGTCCGGCAGGCGCGTCCTGTCGGAGGCCGGTCCTAGCGTCGCCGCAGATCGGACAGCAGCCCACGAGACCGGGAGTCACCGTGCCAGGACCCGACCGCGAGAAGGCCCTCGAGATGGCCCTCGCCCAGATCGACAAGAACTTCGGCAAGGGCTCGGTGATGCGGCTCGGCGACGACGTCCGCCCGGCCATCCAGGTCATCCCCACCGGCTCGATCTCGCTCGACGTCGCGCTCGGCATCGGCGGGCTGCCCCGCGGCCGCGTCGTCGAGATCTACGGCCCGGAGTCCTCCGGCAAGACGACGGTGGCCCTGCACGCGGTCGCCAACGCCCAGGCCGCCGGCGGCATCGCGGCCTTCATCGACGCCGAGCACGCGCTCGACCCGGAGTACGCCAAGAAGCTCGGCGTCGACACCGACGCGCTGCTCGTGTCGCAGCCCGACACCGGCGAGCAGGCGCTCGAGATCGCCGACATGCTCGTGCGCTCCGGCGCCCTCGACATCATCGTCATCGACTCGGTCGCCGCCCTCGTGCCGCGCGCCGAGATCGAGGGCGAGATGGGCGACAGCCACGTCGGCCTGCAGGCCCGCCTCATGAGCCAGGCGCTGCGCAAGATGACCGGCGCGCTGTCCGGCACCGGCACCACCGCGATCTTCATCAACCAGCTGCGCGAGAAGATCGGCGTCATGTTCGGCTCGCCCGAGACGACGACCGGCGGCAAGGCGCTGAAGTTCTACGCCTCCGTGCGCATCGACGTCCGCCGCATCGAGACGCTCAAGGACGGCACCGACGCGGTCGGCAACCGCACCCGCGCCAAGATCGTGAAGAACAAGATGGCCCCGCCGTTCAAGCAGGCCGAGTTCGACATCATCTACGGCGTCGGCATCAGCCGCGAGGGCTCGCTCATCGACATGGGCGTCGAGCACGGCTTCATCCGCAAGTCCGGCGCCTGGTACACGTACGAGGGCGACCAGCTCGGCCAGGGCAAGGAGAACGCCCGCGCGTTCCTGCGCGACAACCCCGAGCTCGCCGACGACATCGAGCGCAAGATCCTCGACAAGCTCGGCATCGGGGTGGGCCTGTCCGACAACGTCGTCGACCTGGTCGCGCCGGTCGCCGTCGACGCCTAGCGCGTGACCGGCTCCGTGCCCCCCGGCCGGCCGCGGCTGCAGGCCCTGGCCGGCGGGGGAGAGGGCGCCGGGAGCCCGGCCGGCGGGCTGCGGGTCGTCACGGCCGACGACCTGCGCACCCTGCTGCCCGGCCTCGACGCGCCGGCCGACGCGCCGGACGAGGCCCCGGCGCGCGGGCCGCGCGGCGGTGCCTCCGGGCGCCCGCGGCCCGCTCCCACCGCGCGCGAGCGCGCCGAGCGCTCCGCC
>CANKBT010000176.1 GCA_947479995.1 Frankiaceae bacterium
GCCTCGTTCTACGGCTTCTCCCGCCTGGCGGTCGAGTTCGGCATGGCCGGCGCGTGGGACGTCGCGCGCCCGGCCGACGTCGTCGCCGCCCGGCTGCGCGGCGCCGACCGCGCGCTGCGCCGGCTGTGCGGCGACCTGCTGGACGGCCCCGAGGTCGCCGAGGCCGTGGCGCTGGCCCGCGCGGCCTGCGAGGGCTGCACGCCGTACGGGCGCGTGCTCTACGCCGCCCACGCCGACCTGGCCTGGCCGCAGGAGCCGCACCTGCAGCTGTGGCACGCGGTGATGCTGCTGCGCGAGTTCCGCGGCGACGGGCACCTGGCCGCGCTCGTCACCGAGGGCGTGAGCGGCCTCGAGTCGGTCGTGCTGCACGTCGCGCAGGGCGACGCCTGGACGCGCAGGGGCGCGCAGGCCACCCGGGCGTACTCCGACGAGGAGTGGGACGGCGCGGTCGCCGCGCTGCAGGAGCGCGGCTGGCTGACCCCCGAGGCGGCCCTCGCGCCGGACGGCGCGGCGCACCGCCAGCGGGTCGAGGAGCTCACCGACCGCCTGGCCCTGCCCGCCTTCGCCCGGATCGGCGCCGACGGGTGCGCGCGGCTGCGCGAGCTGGTGCGGCCGCTGTCGCAGGCGGTGCTGGCCGGCGGCGGCCTGGGCATCCGCTAGGCGCGCCCGTCAGCAGGCGGTCGGGCTGCCGTCCTGCGGGTCGGCGCCGTCGATGAGCAGCCCGTCGTCGCCCGGCACCATCGTGTAGGCCATCGTCCAGTCGCTGCACTCCTGGCCCTCGTCGCTGTCGGCGGGGTCCTGGTAGGTGCGGAAGGTCGCGAGCACGGTCAGCGTGTCGCCGGAGCCCTCGGCCTCGAGCACGCGCACGTCCTCGAAGAAGCTCGTGCGGGTGCCGTCCTCGAACTCCTCGCGGGTGAGGTCGGCCTGCAGCGCCGGGCTGAGCCGGGCGTACGCCGTGTCGTAGTCGCCCGTGGTGATTCCGATGGCGTACGCCGCGAGGGTCTCCGCGGCGAACGCCCCGGCCTCGGTGCCCGTCTCGTCGGTGACCTCGACGGCGGCCTCCTCATCGCCGTAGGGCCCCTCGCAGCTGCCGACGTCGACCTGCGCGGCCGTCGCGCCGTCCCAGTCGGCGAAGACCTCGCGGGCGGTGGTGCTCGGGATGGCGAAGGCGATGCTCTCGGCGTCGACCCGCTTGGCGTCGACCAGCCCGACGACGTCGCCGTCCAGGGTGAGCAGCGGCCCGCCGCTGTTGCCCGGGTTGATGGCCGCGTCGGTCTGCACCAGGCCCTCGAGCGAGGCCCCGTCGAGCTCCAGCGAGCGGTCCAGGCCGCTCACCGAGCCGCGGGTGAAGCTCTGCGGGCCGGCGAGCGGGTAGCCGATGGCCGCGACCTCCTCGCCGACGTCCGGCTCGCGGCGCGCCAGCGCGAAGACGTGGCCGTCGAGCGGCTCGTCGGTGCGCACGAGCGCCAGCTCGAGGGACGGGTCGATGCCGACGACGGTGCCCTCGACCTCCTCGTCCTCGGTGCTGACGAGCACGGTCTCGGTGCCCGCGACGACGTGCGCGACGGTCGCGACGAGGTCGGGCTCGAGCAGGAAGCCGGTGCCCGTGCCGGTGCCCTCGCAGGAGGTGGCGTCGAGCCGGACGACGCCGCTCGCGACGTCGCGGTAGAGGTCGCTGAAGTCGGTCGGCTCCGGGCTCGGCGTCGGCGTCGGTGTCGGGCTGGGGCTCGCGCTGGCCCGCGGCTGCTCGTCGTCGCCGGTCAGCGCGAGCGTGCCGGCGACCGCCCCGCCGGCCACGGCGAGCACCCCGAGCACCCCGGCGGCCACGAGCAGGCCGCGGCGGCGTCCCGCGCCGGGCGGCGGGGACGGCGGGCCGGGCGGGGGCGCGGGCCAGGGGCCGGGCGGCGCGCCGGGCGGGGGCGCGGCGGGCAGCACGGTGGTCGGCTCGGGCGCGAGGCGCGCGCCGCAGCGGGGGCAGAAGGCGTCGCCGGGCTCGGAGGCGGCACCGCAGCGCGAGCAGGGCATGCGGGCATCCTGCCGCCCGGGCCCGCTCCGCGTCAGCCCGTGTCGACGGGAAGCCCTCCCCGGTGACGCCCGCTCGGGCACGCTGTGCGGGTGACGTGGGACGACGACCTGCCGTACGCGGTGGTGGTGCCGCCGCGCCCGCCGGTGGCGCCGCCGCCGTCGCGGTGGCGGGTCGCCGCCGCCAAGGTGCCGCTCGTGCCGCTGCTCGTCGTCGCGCTGGGCGTCGTCGGCGTGCTCGGCGGGGCGCGGGCCGCCGGGCTGGGCGCCCGCACCTACCCCGAGGCGCCGCGCGCCGCCGCCGCCCCGCTCGGCGCGCCCGGCGTGCCGCCGGCCGGCGAGGGCGGCTACGCCTTCCTCGACGTCGTCGACGGCCAGCCGACGGCCTACGACCGGTGCGCGCCGCTGCACTACGTCGTGCGGCCGGACGGCGCGCCGGAGGACTGGCAGGAGCTGCTCGACACCGCGATGGGCCACCTGTCGGCCGCGACCGGGCTGCAGGTCGTGGACGACGGCACCACCGACGAGGACCCCGACGACGAGCGGGCGCTCGTGCAGCCCGACCGCTACGGCGACGGCGTCGTGCCGGTGCTCATCGCCTTCTCCGACGAGGACGAGTCGCCCGACCTGGCCGGCGACGTCGTCGGCTACGCCGGCTCGGTGCCGGGCGACCCCGACGGCCGCGGCCTGCGGTGGCTCACCGGCACCGTCGTGCTCGAGAGCGCGGCGCTGCAGGCGTACGACGCGTACGGGCGCCCGGCGGACGCCGAGGCGCTGGCGCTCGTGCTGCACGAGCTGGGGCACCTCGTCGGCCTCGACCACGTCGACGACCCGGGCGACACCATGGCCGCCGAGGGGCTGCTCGACGGCGACGGCTACACCGCCGGGGCGCTGCGCGGGCTGGCCGCGCTCGGCGCGGTGCCCTGCCCCGGCGGCGGCTGACCGCCGGTCAGGCGCTCAGGCGACCTGAAGGACGACCTTGCCGACGTGCTCGCTGGCCTCGAGCACGCGGTGGGCCTCGGCGGCCTCGGCGAGCGGGAGCACCCGGTCGACGACGGGCTGCACCTCGCCGGCCTCGACCGCCGGCCAGACGCCCGCGAGGGTCGCCGCGACGATGTCGGCCTTCTGCTGCGCCGGGCGGCTGCGCAGGGCGGTCGCGTGCACCGAGCCGCGCTTGGACAGCAGTTGCGCGAGGTCGAGCTCGGCCGTCACGCCGCCCTGCAGGCCGATGACGACGAGCCGGCCGCCGTCGGCGAGCGCGGTGACGTTGCGGGCGAGGTACTTCGCGCCGATCACGTCGAGCACGACGTCGGCGCCGCCCTCGGCGCGGACGGCCTCGACGAAGTCCTCGTCGCGGTAGAGCACCACGCGGTCGGCGCCGAGCGCCCGCACCCGCTCGGCCTTGGCCCCGCTGCCGACGGTGGCGACGACCCTCGCGCCGGCGCGGGCGGCCAGCTGCACGGCCATCGTGCCGATGCCGGACGCGCCGCCGTGCACGAGCAGCAGCTCGCCGGGCTTGAGCGCGGCGCGCATGAAGACGTTGCTCCACACGGTGCACGCGACCTCGGGCAGCGACGCGGCCTGCACGAGCGTCACGCCGGCCGGCACCGGCAGCAGCTGCGCCGCCGGCACGGCGACCCGGGTGGCGTAGCCGCCGCCGGACAGCAGCGCGCACACCTCGTCGCCGACGGCGAAGCCGGCGACCCCCTCGCCCAGCGCGGCGACGCGGCCGGAGCACTCGAGGCCGAGCACGTCCGTGACGCCGGGCGGCGGCGGGTAGAGGCCGCGGCGCTGCATGACGTCGGCCCGGTTGACCGCGGTGGCGACGACGTCGAGCAGCACCTCGCCGGGGCCGGGCACCGGGTCGGGGTGCTCGGCGAGGACGAGCGCCTCGGGTCCGCCGGGCTCGGGGGCAGTGATGGCCAGCACGGGGCGAGCCTAGGGTCGGCCGGGTGAGCAGCTTCTACGAGCCGGTCGGCTCCGACGCCGACGGCGCCTTCCGGTCCACCGTGCACACCACCGGCCCCTGGGACGCCCGCTCCCAGCACGCCGGCCCGCCGAGCGCCCTGCTCGGCCGCGCCGTCGAGCGGTGCGCCCCGCGCGAGGAGCTCGTCGTCGCCCGGGTGACCGTCGAGGTGCTCGGCCCGGTGCCGGTCGCGGAGGTCGCGGTGCGGGCGCGCGTGGTGCGGCCGGGCCGCAGCGTCGAGCTGGTCGAGGCCGTGATGTCCGCCGGCGGCCGCGACGTCGCGCGCGCCTCCGCCTGGCGGGTGCGCCGCGCCGAGGTCGACGTGCCGTCGCGCCGCGAGCCCGCGCCGCCGCTGCCCGAGGCGCCGCAGGAGCTGTCGTGGGAGGGCGCCGTCGACGGCTACCTGTCGGCCGTCGAGTGGCGCCTGGTGCGCGGGTCGTTCGGCCGGCCCGGCCCGGCGACCGCCTGGACGCGGCTGCGCCACCCGCTCGTGCCGGACGAGGAGCCCTCGCCGCTGCAGCGCGTGCTCGCCGTCGCCGACTCGGGCAACGGGCTGTCCGGCGAGCTCGACCTCGGCACGCACCTGTTCATCAACCCGGAGCTGACGGTGCACCTGCACCGCGAGGCCGTGGGGGAGTGGGTCTGCCTCGACGCCGTCACGACCGTCTCGCCCGGCGGCGCCGGGCTGGCCACCTCGGTGCTGCACGACGTCGAGGGGCCGGTCGGCGTCGGCGCGCAGTCGCTGCTGGTCGCCGCGCGCTGACAGGTCGGGTCGGGAGGAGGGCTCAGCGCACGACGGCGTGCAGCACGACCCGCGCGCGCTCGGCGTCGGCCGGCTCGCCGGTGAGCGCCGGGCGGTGCGCGTAGCCCTCGCACAGGCGCACGGCGACGTACGCCAGCTCGCGGTCGTCGAGGTCGAGGGTGATGAGGCCGGCCGCGCGGTCCTCGGTGACCAGGGCGGCGACGCGGTCGATGACCCGCCGCTGGTAGGTGCTGGCCGAGAGCGTGCACAGCCGCACGATGACGTCCGGCTCGTGCTGCTGCATGCGGCGCACGCCGGCGTTGGTCGACGTCGCCGTGACGAAGCGGGTGAGCAGCTCGGGCACTCGGCGCGCCACGCCCTCGGCCTGGAGGTCGCGCAGCAGCCGGGTGAGGGTGCGGTCGCTGAGCTCCCACATCACCTCGGTGAGCAGCTGGTCGCGGGTGCCGATCCAGCGGTGCACGGTCACGCGGCTGACGCCGAGCTCGGCCGCCAGCGGGGAGACGTCGACGCGCCGGCCCTCCATGAACCAGCGGCAGGCCAGCTCCAGCGCCGACCGCGGCGTCGGCCGGGCCGGGACGTCCCGCAGGAGCGGGCTGTCCGGTCTTGTCACGGTCTGCGCTCCCGTGTTACACACCACATCAGGTGTTGCACGGCGCAACACTCCTGCTGCGATGATACGAGGCGACGATGCTCCGACTGCCCCGCCGACCCGTCCGACGCGTCCGCCCCGTCCTCGCCGCGGCCGTCGCCGCCGCGGCGGCGGCCGGCGTGCTCGTCGCCCCGGCCTCCTCCGCGGGGCCGATCGACGCCCTGACCGGCGTGCTGCTGCCCGCGCCCGCCCGCCCCGACGAGGCCTTCGCGCCGGTCGACCGGCCCGGCCCGGCGCTGTCGGTGCCGCGGGCGCAGCTCGAGGCCGCCCTCGCCTGCACCGCGAACGTGACGCGCGGCCGCCAGACGGTGCTGCTCGTGCCGGGCACGACCGTCACCCCGCGCGAGAACTTCTCGTGGAACTGGTTCCGCGCCCTCGACCGGCTCGACCGGCCGTACTGCGCGGTGACGCTGCCCCAGAGCACGAACGGCGACGCGCAGGTCGCGTCGGAGTACGTCGTGCACGCGATCCGCGCGATCCACGCCCGCACCGGGGTCGACGTGCAGGTGATGGGCCACAGCCAGGGCGGCACCGAGCCGCGCTTCGCCCTGCGCTTCTGGCCCGACCTGCGCAGCAAGGTCGACGACTACGTCACGTGGGGCGCGACCAACCACGGCAGCGCGCTCATCGCGGCCCTGTGCACGCCGGACTGCACGCCGGCCCTGTGGCAGCAGCTGCCCGGGAGCGACTACCTGCAGGCGACCAACTCCTACCAGGAGACCTTCGCCGGCATCTCGTACACGAGCATCTACACGCGGCTCGACCAGTTCGTGCAGCCGAACCTCGACGACACGGGCACCACGTCGCTGTCCGGCCCGGGCGACATCACCAACGTCGCGACGCAGGACGTCTGCCCGGCCAACGCCGCCGAGCACATCGCCATCGCCACGTACGACCCGGTGGGCTACGCGCTCGCCCTCGACGCCATCAGCCACCCGGGTCCGGCCGACCCGGCGCGCATCCCGGCCTCGGTCTGCACCGAGGTGCTCATGCCGGGCGTCGACCCGCTGACGTTCCCGACGAGCTACGCCGACGCGACGGCCAAGATCGCGCAGGGCCTGACGGTGGCGCCGCGGGTCAGTGCCGAGCCGCCGCTCAAGCCGTACGTGCTGCGCTAGTCGAGCGCGGCGACGACCACGAGCCCCGTCGCCACCGCGCACGCCAGCACCCGCACCCGGTTCGCGCGCTGCCAGGGCACCTCGTACGCCGCCCGGGCGGCCGCCA
>CANKBT010000177.1 GCA_947479995.1 Frankiaceae bacterium
GCCGCCGACCCGCCCCGCGCCGAGCACGCGCACCCGCGCGGCGTCGCGCCGCCGCAGCGCCGGCAGGCCGCTGCCGCCGCGCTGCGCCGCGAGCGAGGCGGCGTCCTCGCCGAGCCGGTCGCGCTCCTGCAGGCCGAGCCGCTCCGGCCAGCGCTCCGAGGCGTCGACGAGCGCCCCGGCCTCGGCCAGCGCGTCGAGGACGCCGCGGGCGTGGTGCTCGGGGCAGCCGGCCGCCACGGCGGCCGCCACGACGCCGGCCGCGTCGCGCGTGCCGTCGAGCAGCGCCAGCACGGCGCGACCGCGCGGCGGCAGCCCGGCCAGCACCGGGCGCCCGGCACGGGCGCCGAGCTGCAGCGTCTCGTCGTCGCGCCACAGCCGGCGCGTCGGGGACAGGGCCAGTCGCACGGGACCTCCTCGGGTGCGGTCCCGACTGTGGCACCGCGACGGCCGCCCGCCGGCGCCGTCCACACCGCCCGCCCGTCGTCCACACCGGGCGGCACGGGCCCGGGTCAGCCGGCGGCGCGCTCCGTGCCGCCGGCGCGGCCCTCGGCGAGGGCCGCGAGCCGGCGCAGGGTCTCCACGTTGCGCACCCGGATGGCCAGGTCGGCGGCCGGGTTGTGGAGCTTCGCGGCGAGGCCGCGGGCCGGGCGCTCGGTGAGGCTGACGCGCGTGCCGGCGCCCGCCGGCTCGACCTCGAGCACGATCACCGCGGTGCCGACCGGCCAGGCCTCGGCCTCGAGGACGAGCTGGGTGCCGGGCACGCAGCCCTGCACCTCCGTGACGCCGTCCTTGCGGAGCGGCCCGTAGCCGACCCGGTAGTGCAGCCGGGTGCCGACGGCGGGGAAGCCCGCGTCGACCCGGCGGATGTCGCGGGTGCCGACCACGAAGTGCTCGTACGCGTGCCCGTCCGCCAGCACGGCCCACACGTCCTCGGGGGTGGCGCGCACGAGGCGCCTGTTCACGGCCATGATCGTCCGCTTCCCCGCGCGGCTGCAGGCATGCCGCGCACGCCCGATCAGCCGCCGCGGCCGGGGCGGCGGGCCCGCCGTGGCGGGGCCCGTCACGTGGCGGAGCCCCCGGGGCGTCGGAGCCGCGCGCCTTCCCCTTGCGCGCGGACCCGGACCCCGGGGGCTCCGTCGACGGCGACGCTAGGAGGGCCCGCGGGGCCGGTCAACACGCCCTGTGGAGGGCGCTGGGGACGGAGTGGGGACCCGCGGGCGTGTCCCTGTGGACGGTCTTGTCCACCGCCTGTGGACAAGGGTGTGGACGATCACCGGGGACGGCTCCGACCTGCGGGGACGGGCTCCACGGGGTGTGCGCGCCAGGAAGTCGGGCGCGGGCAGCGGTGCGGCGTCAGGCGCCGGGCGGCGGCTCGGGCGCGTCGCCCGGGCCCCCCTCGCGCGGCGCCTCGTCGGGCGCGTCGAGCTCGCCGTCGAGGTCGCTGTCGAGCGCCGCGAGGCCGGCGTCCCAGTCGGTGCCGGCGCCCCCCACGAAGGCCGCCGGGTCGTCCAGGTCGCTCGGCCCGGGCAGCAGGTCGGGGTGCTCCCACAGCGCGTCGCGGCCCTCGCTCCCGCGCGCCTCGGCGACGGCGGCCCAGAGGGCGGCCGCCTCCCGCAGGCGGCGCGGGCGCAGCTGCAGGCCGACGAGCGCGGCGAAGGTCTGCTCGGCCGGGCCGCCGCTGGCGCGGCGGCGGCGCACGGTCTCGCGCAGCTGCGCGGCGTGCGGGAGCTGCTGCGCGGCGCTGTCGACGACCGCGTCGACCCAGCCCTCGACGAGCGCGAGCGCGGTCTCCAGGCGGTCGAGGGCGGCCTGCTGCGCCGGCGTGGGCTTGAGCTCGAAGACGCCCTCGCCGAGCGCCCGCTGCAGCGACTCGGCGTCCGACGGGTCGAACGAGCCGACGGCCCGCTCGATGGCCTGGGCGTCGACCTCGATGCCGCGCGCGTACGCGTCGACGGCGTCGAACAGGTGGCTCCGCAGCCACGGCACGTGCGCGAACAGGCGCTGGTGCGCCACCTCGCGCAGCGCCAGGTAGAGGCGCACCTCGTCGAGCGGCACCTCCAGGCCGTCGCCGAAGGCGGCGACGCCGGCCGGCAGCAGCACCGGGGTGCCGGGCGCCGACAGCGGCAGCCCGACGTCAGTCGCGCCCAGCACCTCGCCGGCGAGCGCGCCGAGCGCCTGGCCGACCTGGATGCCGAAGACCAGGCCGCCGACCTGCTGCATGACGCCCTTCATGGCGCCGCCGAGGTCAGCGCCGCCGAGCAGGCCCGCCACCTCCGGCGGCAGGCCCTCGGGGAGCCCGCCGCCGAAGCCGCCGGACAGGCCCTGCTCGAGCGCGCCGCCCATGGCCGCGACGACGCGCGCGGCGACCGGGTCGACGAGCGTGCGCCACGCCGGCAGCGTCGAGGTCAGCCAGCCGGTGCGCGTCCAGGCGGCCGAGCTGCCGCCGCCCGCGGGCAGCGTCGTCACCGGGTCGAGCCACAGGTCGGCGAGGCGGCAGGCCTCCTCGACGGCGCGGCGCTCCTCGGCCGTCACGGCGCGATCACCGGCGCGCGCGGCCTTCTCGGCGACCTCGGTCGCGAGGTCCCAGTTGACCGGACCGCCCCGCCAGGACGTCATCTTCGACATCATCGAGAAGACGTCGCCCCCGCCGAGCAGGTCCGACAGGCCGCCGAGGCCCATCGCGCCCAGCCCGAACGGGTCGTCGCCCCTGCCGTCGTCGGGCTCGTCCGGGCGGTCGGCGGGGCCGAAGCCGAACGGCGGCCGCGTCACGGACGCCGACCGGAGGAGGGGGGCAGCGCGGTGGCCTGCATGCGCTCCACGCTACGCCCGCGCGCCCGCGCGAGCGCCCCGTGAGGCTGCGCTCTCCGCGAACCGCCGGGCTCGGCGTCGTGGCCGTCACCGGCGCCGCGCGGGGCCTCGGCGGCGCCCTCGTCGAGCGGCTCGCGCGGGCCGGGGACCTCGCGCTCGTCGGCGTCGACACCGCACCCGGGCGGGCCCCGGGCGTCACGTGGCGCACCGCCGGGGCGCGCGACCCCGGGCTGGCCGCGCAGCTCGCCGGCGCCGGCACCGTCGTGCACCTCGACGTGACCTGGGACGTCGCGCTGCCGGCCGCCGAGCGCCGCGCGCTGACCGTGCGCGGCACCGCGGCCGTCGTCGACGCGGCGCTCGCCGCCGGCGCCTCGCGGCTGGTGCTCGTCACCTCGAGCGAGGTGTACGGCGCCGTGCCCGGGCGGCCGCTCCCGCTCGACGACGCCGCGCCGCTGCTCGGCGCCCCGGACGACGCCGCCGTCGTCGGCGACCACGTCGAGGTCGAGCGGCTCGCCGCGCACGCCGCGCGCGCCGGGCTGGCGGTCACGGTGCTGCGCCCGGCGACGCTCGTCGGCGGCCCCCTCGGCCCGTCGTACGACGGCCAGCTGCTCCGCCAGCTGGGCGGGCCGCGGCTGCTGGCGGTGCGCGGCGTCGAGCCGCAGTGGCAGCTCTGCCACGCCGACGACCTGCTCGCCGCCCTCGAGCTCGCCGCCCGCGGGGAGGTCACCGGCGGCCTGGCGGTGGCCTGCGAGGGGGCGCTACCGCAGTCCGAGGTCGAGGCGCTGGCCGGGCGGCGGCGCCTCGAGCTGCCCGCGTCGGTCGCGCTCTCGACCGCCGAGCGCCTGCGCCGCGTCGGCGTCACCACCTCCTCGCCGCGCGAGCTCGACCACCTGCTGGCACCGCTCGTCGTGCGCTGCGACGGGCTGCGGGCCGCCGGCTGGGAGCCGCAGTGGACCAACGAGGCCGCGCTGCGGGCGCACCTCGCCGCGCGGCCGGTCGACGGCCTCCCGGGCGCCGCCGCCGCGGGGGCGGCCGGCGCGACCGTCGCGCTGCTCGGCACCGCGGCGCTCGTGCGCGCCTCGCGCCGGCGCCGCCGCCGCTAGGCCGCCGCGGGGCCCGCGGCGCTGCCGGCCGCGCGGTCGTACGCTCCGCCCGTGACGACGGACGCGACGACGGACGCGACGGGCACGGCCGGCACGACGGGGACGGTGCGGCTGCTCGACCTGCGCGACGCGCCGCTGTCGGTCGACGAGGTGCTGGCGGCGGTCGACGACCCGCGCGCGGGCGGCGTCGTGTCCTTCACCGGCGTCGTGCGCGACGTCGACGGCGGGCGGGCCGTGACCGAGCTGGAGTACGTCGCGCACCCCGACGCGCTCGCCGCACTGGGCCGCGTCGCGGAGGCCGTGGCCGGCGAGCTCGACTGCGTGGCGCTCGCCGCCGTGCACCGCACCGGCACGCTGCGGGTGGGGGAGACGGCCGTCGTCGTGGCCGCGTCGGCCGCCCACCGGGCCGAGGCCTTCGCGGCGGCGCGCCGCCTCATCGACGACCTCAAGCACACCGTGCCGATCTGGAAGCGGCAGGTCTTCGCCGACGGCGACGTGGAGTGGGTCGGAGCCTGCTGACGGGCCCTCGCGCGCGTACGCTCGTCGCACCGTCCGCACGACCCGAGGAGCCCCTGTGCCGGTCTGGCTCGCCTGGCTCCTGCCGGTGCTGCTGGCCCCCCTGCTCGCCGTCGCCTGGACCTCCTGGCGCAGCCGCGACCGGGGGCCCGTCGAGGCCCGCGAGTCCGTCGAGGCGTACGAGCGGTTCCGCCGCGCCCTGACCTCGCCCACCCCGCCGGCCGTCCCCGCGCCGCGCAGCGGCAGCGCCCGGCGGCAGGTCGACGAGCGCGCCTGAGCGCGTCTGCGGGCAGGGCTCAAGGCAGGGGCGGCCGCGTGCCGACACAGCGGTGTCTGCCGTCCTCACCTTGGAGCCCGTTGTGGAGCACGTCGTCTTCTTCCCGTCGCCGGACGGGGCCCCCGCCTTCCGGCGCGTCACCAACCTCGAGGAGGCCGTGCGCCTCGTCGAGCACCTGCGCAACGTCGAGGGCGTCGGCGAGGCCAGCGTGCACGCGCTGACCGAGGTGCCGCTGTCGTTCCGCGCCTACTACCGCGTCGAGGTCCCCGGCCTGTCCGACGTGGTCCCCGCCGTCGAGGACGTGCGCGTGGCCGTCCCGGCGCAGGACCTCGGCCCGTTCGAGCCCGCGCACCTGGAGCCGGTCCCGGACCTGCCCGTCGAGGAGCACGCCGTGCACGGCGAGTCCGCGCGGAGCCTCGGCTTCTTCGCCTGACGGCGCCCGGTGGCGCCGGGGCGCCGCGTCTAGCCTGACGCGGTGTCCCGGCGCACCCTGACCTCGCTGCTGGCCCTCGGGCTCGCCCTCGCGCTGACGATCGGCGCGTTCGTCGTGCAGGTGCCGTACGTGCTGCTGCGCGGCGGCCCGACGTTCAACACCCTCGGGACCACCGACAGCGGCGCGCCGGTCATCGCCATCACGGGCGACGTCGAGGTGTTCGAGGACACCGACGGCCGGCTCGACCTCACCACTGTGAACGTGCAGTCCGACCTCACCCTCGGCGAGGCGCTGCGCGGGTGGCTCGACGGCGAGCAGGCGGTGGTGCCGCGCGAGCTGGTGTTCGGCCGCGGCCGCACCGACGAGCAGGTCAGCGAGGAGAACACCCAGCTGATGCTCGACTCGCAGAGCGCGGCGACGACCGCCGCGCTGCTGCAGCTCGACGTGCCCGTCACCGTCTCGGTGGCCGCCGTCGCCGAGGACGGCCCGGCGCAGGGCGCCCTGCAGGTGGCCGACGAGCTGGTCAGCGTCGCCGGCGCGCCCGTCACCTCGCCGGAGCAGCTCCGGGAGGTCGTCACCGCCCGCCGGCCCGGCGAGGCCGTGCCGGTGGTCGTGCGCCGGGGCGGCGCCGAGGTGCCCGTGCAGGTCGTGCTCGGCACCTCGGCCGACGCCGGCCCGCCGCGCGCGGTGCTGGGCATCACGCCCGACGTCACCGACTTCCCGTTCGACGTCACCATCGGCCTCGAGGAGGTCGGCGGGCCCAGCGCCGGGCTGATGTTCGCCCTCGGCATCGTCGACAAGCTCACGCCCGGCTCCCTCGCCGACGGCCGCTACGTCGCCGGCACCGGCGCCATCACCGACGACGGGGCGGTGCAGCCCATCGGCGGCATCCAGCAGAAGCTCGCCATGGCCGGCGAGATCGGGGTCGACGTCTTCCTCGTGCCCGCCGACAACTGCGCGTCGGCGCTCGACGCCGTGCCCGACGGCCTGCAGCTGGTGAGGGTGGCCTCCCTGCAGGAGGCCCTCGACGGTCTGCGCGTGCTCAGCGAGGGCGGCACGCCCGCCGGCTGCTGAGCGGCCGCGCGTCCCCCGCCGGTCGGGGGTGCGCTCCCTAGACTCCGGCGCCATGCAGCCCGGGGTCCCCTTCGCGCTCCTCGGCGCCGTCGAGCTGCTCGCCCTCGCGGCGTGGGTCGGGCTCGCCGTGGCGGCCGCCGCCCGGCGCGGCCGGCGCGCCCCGGGCCTCGCGCTGCCCGTGCTGCTGGCCGGCGCGGTGGTGCTGTCGGTCGTCGACAGCCGCACCGCGCTGTCGCTCGGCGACGCGGGCGACGACCGGCTCGCGGCGCTGCGCGCGGTCGGCCACGTGCTGCTCGGCGCCGGCCTCGCGCTCGGCGCCCTGGGCCGGTCGCGCCGCCGCGCGGACGGCGACGGGCCCGC
>CANKBT010000178.1 GCA_947479995.1 Frankiaceae bacterium
GGCTCCGGGTCCTGCCCGGCGTGGATGGCGAGCGTGTCGAAGCCGTACGTCGCGGGGTCCCAGTCGGTGTTGCGGCTCATGCCGAGACGGTACGACGGCGCGCGGTCGGCCCGTGCCGTCCGGCAGTACGGTCCGGCATGGCCCTGGTCGAGCGGGAGCGGCCGCTCGCCGCGCTGCGCGAGGCAGCGCAGTCAGCGCTGCGGGGGCCGGGCCGCCTGGCGCTGCTGTCCGGGGAGGCGGGCGCGGGCAAGACGTCCCTGGTCTCTGCGCTGCTCGACGCCCTGCCCGCGGGAACTCGCGTGCTGCACGGTGCGTGCGACGACCTGGGGACGCCGCGCCCCTTGGCCCCGCTGCACGACTGGGCCGTCGACGAGCCGCCGCTGTGGACGGCCTTGCGCGAGGGCGACCGGTCCGCCGTCTTCGGGGCCGCGCTCGAGGCACTCGGCCGCGGCCCGTGCGTCGCCGTGCTCGAGGACGTGCACTGGTCGGACGACGCGACGCTCGACGTCGTCGCCGTGCTCGTGCGCCGGCTGGCTCGCACCCGCGCGCTGCTGGTGCTCACCCACCGCCCGGACGGCGCGGCGCCGGCCAGCCCTCTCGCGGCGACGCTCGGTGCGCTCGCGAGCGCGCGTCCGCTGCGCGTCCCGCTGCTGCCGCTGAGCCGCGAGGCGGTCGCCCAGCTCGCGCGGGCCGCCGGCGGCGTGCTCACCGAAGGCGGGCTGGAGGCCCTGCACGCGCGCACCGGGGGCAACGCCTTCTTCGTCGCCGAGTGCCTGGCCGCGCCCGACGCTGCGCTCCCGGCGACAGTGCGCGACGTGGTGCTCGCGCGCACCGCTCGCCTCGACGCGGAGGGCCGACAGGCGGCGGCGTGCGTCGCGGTGTCCCCCGGCTCGACGCCGCTGTGGCTGGCGCTCGCCGTCGGCGCCTCCAGCCGCGGCGTCGACCTGTGCGTGCGGCACGGGGTGCTCGTGCCCGTCGAGCAGGGCGTGCGCTTCCGGCACGAGCTCGCCCGCCTGGCCGTGCTCGACGGCCTGCCGCCCGGGGAGCGCCGGGCGCTGCACGCGCGGGCCCTCGACGCCCTCGGCGACCCGCCGAGGGGCGAGCTGGACCACGCACGGTTGACGCACCACGCCGTCGGCTGCGACGACGCCGCCGCGGTCCGGCGGCACGCGCCGCAGGCGGCTGCCCTCGCGGAGGCGGCCGGGTCGCGCCGGCAGGCCGTCGCGCACCTCGAGCTCGCGCTCGACCACGCGGCACCCCTGCCCGCAGCGCAGCGCCTCGACCTGTGGTCACGGCTCGCCGAGCAGCGCGCGGCGCTCGGCCGGCACGCGGCGGCGGTGGCGGCCTACGCGCGGGCGCAGGCACTCGCCGCCGAGCTCGGGGACGACGAGACCGGTGGACTGCTGCGCGCCCGGGCCTGGGCGCCGCTGAGCATGTCGGGCGACCTGGCCGGCGCCGAGCGCGCGGTGCGCGAGGCGCTGGCGGTGCTGGAGCCGCGACCGCCGGGACCGGCGCTCGCCCTGGCCCTGGCGCAGCGCTGTGCGCACCACATGCTGGCGCGCGAGCTGCCCGAGGCCGAGCCGTGGGCTCGCCGGGCGACCGAGCTGGCGCGAGGGCTCGGCGACGACGAGACCCTGGCCTACGCACTCGTCCAGGGCGGCGTCGCCCGGTGGATGGCGGGCCACGAGGACGGTCTCGCGCGGCTGCGCGACGGCATCGGCCTCGCGCGGCGGCGCGGCGCGGTGGCCCTCGTCGCGCAGGGGCTCAGCCAGATCGGCTCCGGCGGCGGCGAGGTGCGCCGCTACGCCGAGGCCGTGCCGGCGCTCGAGGAGTGCCTGGCGGTCGCCGAGCGGCACGAGCTCGGCAGCCGCGGCCGCTACGCCCGTGCCTGGCTGGCGCGCTGCCACCTGGACCTCGGCCGCTGGGACGCCGCCGCCGCCGGGCTGTCGGCCGTGCTGACCGCTGCCCTCGACGAGGGCATCACACGGCTCACCGCCCTCACCGACCTCGGACGCCTGCGCGCGCGGCGGGGTGACCCCGACCCGTGGACACCGCTGGACGAGGCGCTCGCGCTGGCGCGCGCCACCGGCCACCTGCAGCGGCTCTGGCCCGTCCTGGCCGCCCGCGCCGAGGCCGCCGAGGCCGCCGGGCGCCTGGCCGCCCACCGAGACGAGCTGGCCGAGGGGCTCGCGCTGGCCGCCCGTGTGCGCCACCCCTGGGCGGTCGGCGAGCTGGCCGTCTGGCTCACCCGGTCCGGCGAGCGCGGCGTCCTCGCCGAGGACGCCGCGGAGCCCTGGGCGCTGCTGCTCGCCGGGCTCCACCGCGAGGCGGCGGCGGCGTGGGGGCAGCTCGGCTGCCCGTACGAGCGGGCAGTCGCCCTGGCGGCGTGCGAGGACGACGCAGCGCAGCGCGAGGCCCTCGCTGAGCTGCAGGCGCTCGGCGCGCAGCCGGCCCTGGACCGTCTCGTCGCGGCGCGCCGTGCGGCGGGGCGCCCGGTGCCGCGCGGGCCGAACGCCGCGACGCGCGGCACCCCCGCCGGCCTGACCGGCCGGGAGCTCGAGGTGCTGCGGCTCGTCGCGGCCGGGTGCAGCAACCCCGAGATCGGTCGCCGGCTGCAGCTGAGCGCCAAGACCGTGGGCCACCACGTCTCGCACCTGCTCGCCAAGCTCGGCGCCCGCACCCGCGCGGAGGCCGTCGCCGCCGCCCTGCGCGCGGGCGTGCCGGTGCACGACCACGCCCCGCAGCCCTGGCACGGGTCGATCGCCCGATGTGCCGCAGGGGCGCCGCGTCGCACAGTCCGGGGGTCCGCACGCACCCCGCACGCAGGAGGAACGACATGCCCCGCTACCTGGTCGAACGCGCGCTCCCCGGCGCCGGCCGCCTCACCGCCGACGAGCTCCGCACGATCGCCGCCACGAGCAACGGCGTCCTGGCCGGCATGGGCGGCCGCGCCCAGTGGGTGCAGAGCTTCGTCAGCGACGACGCCATCACGTGCGTCTACCTCGCCGAGAGCCCCGAGGCCGTGCGCGAGCACGCCGCCGCGGGCGGCTTCCCCGTCACCGGCATCCGGCAGGTCGGCGCCGTGCTCGACCCGTCGTCGGGTGAGCCCGCGTCGGCCTGACCGCCGCGGAGCCGCCGGCCGCCTCAGCGCGACCGGCGGCTCCGCGGCAGGCGCGCCGCGGGCGTCCGCGCCGGCGGCACCTCGGTGCGGACGGCGTCGGGGCGGCACACCCGGCAGGGCGCGAGGCCGCGCACCGCGGCCTCCGCCGGCGTCAGCCGCCGCAGGTCGTCGCGCCCCTCCACCAGGCGGCTCGTCGAGGGCGGCGCGTGGGAGCTCGCGGTGCCCGCGACGACCAGGCCCGACAGGAGGGACGCGACTGCCGCCGCGCGGGCTCCCCACCCGCGCCCGACCCCTGTGCGCACGGACCCTCCCCCGTGAGCACCGGTCCCTGTGGCGCTCACAGGGTGGTCTCGCCGGGGTCTCAGGACCTCCTCCCGGGGCGACCGGGTGACGCTCAGGCGTGGGCGAGGAAGCCGAGCAGGTCCGACCGGGTGACGATGCCGACGGGCTTGCCGCCGTCGAGCACGAGCAGGGCCGACGCGCGCTCCAGCGCGGCGGTGGCCACGGAGATCGGCTCCCCCGAGCCGACGAGCGGCAGCGGCGGGCCCATGTGGCGCTCGAGCGGCTCGTCGAGCGCGGCGCGGTCGGCGAAGACGCGCTCGAGCAGCGAGCGGTCCTCGACGCTGCCCATCACCTCGGCGGCCATGACCGGCGGCTCGTGCTTGACGACCGGCATCTGCGAGACGCCGTACTCCCGCAGGGTGCTGATGGCCGTGCCGACCGTCTCCTCCGGGTGCACGTGCACCAGGTCGGGCAGCGCGCCGCCGGCCTTGGCCAGCAGCACCTCGCCGACCGTCGGCTGCGCCTCGTCGGTGCGCAGGAAGCCGTAGTCGGCCATCCACTCGTCGTTGAAGATCTTGCCGAGGTAGCCGCGGCCGGAGTCCGGCAGCAGCACGACGACGACGTCGTCCTCGGTGAGCTCCTCGCCGAGGCGCAGCGCCGCGGCGACCGCCAGGCCGCAAGAGCCGCCGACGAGCAGGGCCTCCTCGCGCGCCAGCCGGCGGGTGGTGAGGAAGGAGTCGCGGTCGCTCACGGCGATGATCCGGTCCGCGACGCCGCGGTCGTACGTCGTCGGCCAGAAGTCCTCGCCGACGCCCTCGACGAGGTACGGCCGGCCGGTGCCGCCGGAGTAGACCGAGCCCTCGGGGTCGGCGCCGATGACCTGCACGCGGCCGCCGGACACCTCCTTGAGGTAGCGGCCGGTGCCGCTGATCGTGCCGCCGGTGCCGACGCCCGCCACGAAGTGCGTGATCCGCCCCTCGGTCTGCTCCCAGACCTCCGGCCCGGTCGACAGGTAGTGCGCCTCGGGGTTCTTCGGGTTGGAGTACTGGTCGGGCTTCCAGGCGCCGGGGATCTCCTGCGCCAGCCGCGCCGACACCGAGTAGTACGAGTCGGGGTGGTCCGGCGCGACGGCGCCCGGGCAGACGACGACCTCCGCGCCGTACGCCCGCAGCACGTTGATCTTCTCGGCGCTCATCTTGTCCGGCATGATGAACACGCACTTGTAGCCCCGGGCGTTGGCCACGAGGGCCAGCCCGACGCCGGTGTTGCCGCTGGTCGGCTCGACGATCGTCCCGCCCGGCTTCAGCAGCCCGGTGCGCTCGGCCTCCTCGACCATCGACAGCGCGATCCGGTCCTTCACCGACCCGCCCGGGTTGAGGTACTCGACCTTCGCGATCACCTGCGGTCGCAGGTGGGCGGCCATGCGCGACAGCCGGACCAGCGGCGTGCCGCCGACCAGGTCGATGATGTTCTCGCTGACCTGCACCTGCTGCCCTCTCGTCGTCGGATCGTCACCGTACGGCGCTAGCGTCCGCCCCGGTCGTACGTCGAGGGGGAGGCGCGTGGCGGGAGAGGGCTGGCGGTCGGGGCGCAAGGCCCGCTGGGCCGCACGGGGGGCGGCGTACGGCGGCGGCGCCCTCGGCACGGTCGGCGCCCTGGGCTACGCCGGCTGGAGCGTCGTCAAGGCCGAGGCGAAGCTCGCCCGCCGCACGATCGGCGAGCCGACCGGCACGCCGCCGAACGCGTCCGGCTCGTGGGGTCGCGGCCGCCGCGGCACCAGCCCGCTGCGCTTCGCGGTGCTCGGCGACTCGAGCGCCGCCGGCCTCGGCGCGCTCGTGCCGGAGGAGACGCCCGGCGGGCGCCTGGCCGGCGGGCTGGCCCGCGAGCTCGACCGGCGCGTGCTGCTCGACGTCTGCGCGACCGTCGGCGCCCGCAGCGCCGACCTGGACGGGCAGGTCGCCCGCGCGCTGTCGCGGCCGCTCGACCTGGCGCTCGTGCTCATCGGCACCAACGACGTGACGCACCGGGTGCCGCTCGCCGAGGCCGCCCGCGACCTCGCCCGCGCGGTGTCGACCCTGCGCGCGGCCGGCTGCGAGGTCGTCGTCGGCACCTGCCCCGACCTCGGCACCGTCGAGCCCCTGCTGCAGCCGCTCAAGACCGTCGCCGCGCGGCTGTCGCGCCGCTTCGCCAAGATGCAGACGGTCGCGGTCGTCGAGGCCGGCGGCACGTCGGTGTCGCTCGGCGACCTGCTGGCGCCGGAGTTCGGCAGCCAGCCCCACCTGTGGTCCGCCGACCGCTTCCACCCCTCGCCCGAGGGCTACGCCCGCCTCGCCGACGTCGTGCTGCCGGTGTGCCTGTCGGTGCTCGGCGTCGAGGTCGAGGGCGCCGAGCCGGTCACCGACTCGGTGCAGCACGTCTCGCTCGCCGCCACCGTCGCCTCCCGCGACCCGGGCCTGGTCGTCGAGACCGTCGAGGGCGAGCAGGGGGCGGCCACGGCCGGCCCCGGCCGCCTCGCGCGGCTCGTGCGGCGCCTGCCCCTCGTGGGCCGCGAGGCGCCCGAGGGCCGCACGGCCGACGAGTCGCGGGCGAGCGCCGAGGAGGCCCTCGAACCGGCGACCTGAGGGCGCCGGTTAGCGTTCGCGGTCGACACACCCGACTTCCCAGGAGCTCTGCATGCCCGAGGCCGTGATCGTCTCCGCCACCCGCTCGCCCATCGGGCGCGCGTTCAAGGGCTCGCTCAAGGACGTCCGCCCGGACGACCTCGCGACCGACGTCGTCCGCGCCCTGCTCGACAAGACCCCGCAGGTCGACCCGAAGGACATCGAGGACCTGCTCATGGGCTGCGGCCTGCCGGGCGGCGAGCAGGGCTTCAACATCGGGCGCGTCGTCGCGGTGCAGCTCGGCTACGACCACCTGCCCGGGACGACCATCACGCGCTACTGCTCCTCGTCGCTGCAGACGACGCGGATGGCGGCCCACGCCATCCGCGCCGGCGAGGGCGACATCTACATCTCGGCCGGCGTCGAGACGGTGAGCCGCTACGTCAAGGGCAACTCCGACATGATCCCGGACACCGAGAACCCGAAGTTCGCCGACGCCAAGGCGCGCACCGAGGCCACCAAGGCCAGCGAGGGCTCCAGCTGGTCCGACCC
>CANKBT010000179.1 GCA_947479995.1 Frankiaceae bacterium
AGTCGCGCGAGTGCTGCGGCGGCAAGGGCTACCTGGCCGAGAACCGGTTCGCCTCCTGGCGCGCCGACTCCGACGTCTTCGTGACCTTCGAGGGCGACAACACCGTGCTCATGCAGCTGGTCGCCAAGGCGCTGCTCACGGAGTTCGCCGGCCAGTTCGAGGACCTCGACGTGCTCGGCATGGCCCGTCATGCCACCACGCGCACCGTCACCCGCCTGCTCGGCGAGGGCGGGCCGCTGTCTCGCCTCACCCGCGAGGTGGGCGTCGGCGGCGGCGCCGACCTGCGCGACCCGGCCTGGCAGGCCGAGGCGCTGCGCTGGCGCGAGGAGCGCCTCGTCGACTCCCTCGCCCGTCGGCTCAAGCGGCTGGTGCAGGAGGAGGGCTTCGGCTCGCAGCAGGCCCTGTCCCACGTGCTCGACCACGTGCTCGCGGCCGCGAACGCCCACCTGCAGCGGGTCGTGCACGAGCACATGAGCGCGAAGGTCGAGGAGCACCCCGAGCTGCCGGTGCTCGCGAGCCTGCGCGACCTCGCGGTGCTCTGGGAGGTCGAGCGCGACCGGGCCTGGTGGCTCGAGCACGGCTGGCTGGCCGCCGACGACGCGCGCCGCGTGGTGACCGAGGTCAACGAGCTGTGCCGCGAGCTGCGGCCGCACGCGCTGGCGCTGGTCGAGGGCTTCGGCGTGCCGGACGCGCTGCTGCGCGCGCCGATCGGCGTGCATGCCGACGAGCAGCACGCCCCCGCCGGCACCGACTAGCGGTGGGCGGCGCCGCGCCTACGTGAGCGAGAGCTCCTCGCAGGCGGTGAGGCCGTAGCCGGTGACCGCCTCGGTGTCGATGTCGACGCCCTCGGCGCTCGACAGCTGCTCGGTGGCGGTCGCAGGGTCGGGGCTCGCGGCGGCCTCGGTGAGCGCGTCGGCCTGCGCGCGGAGCGGGTCGAGCAGGCCGGTGCGCAGGCTCTCGGCGTCGGCCACCGGCGCCTCCAGGTCGCGCAGCGCGGTGACGGCCTCCTCGAAGACCGGCGCGCCCTCCTGCAGCACGCGCGTCAGGTCGTCGGCGGTGGCGGGGTCCTCGATCCCGTCGAGGCGCTCGTTGGCGCCGGTGCAGATCTCGTTCGCCTGGCTGACGAACTCCTCCTTCGACAGCGCGCCGCCGCCCTCGTCGTCGCCGCCGCCGCAGGCGGACAGGGCGAGCAGGAGGGCGGGGACGGCGAGCAGCGCGCGGGGGGTCATGCCCCCAGGGTGCCCCACGCGGGCAGCTCCACCGGCATGGCGGCGGTGTAGGTGAGGACCGTGCGGCCCAGCCGCGGCGCGGGCACGTCGACCTCGCCGTCGAGCAGCAGCCGCAGGGCGGCCCAGCCGAGGTCGACGCCGGCGTGCTCGGAGTGGAACAGGCCGGAGGCCGCCCGCGTGTTGACCTCGAGCAGCCGGCAGGTGCCGCCGCCGTAGCGCACCTGCACGTTGAGCAGGTAGCCCAGGCGCAGCCCCTTCACGACGCGCTCGGCGATCTCGACCGCCGCCGGGTCGTCGACGAGCAGGCGGGTCCACTGCGGGCCGCCCTTGCTGCGCGGCACCGCGCAGAGCAGCTCGCCGTCGTCGGCCAGCACGTCGACCGACAGCTCGTCGCCCTCGAGCAGCTCGGCGACGAGCAGCGGGGCCACCCGCCCCTGGCCGGCGAGCAGGCGCTCGACGACGTCCGGGTGCACCCGCGCGTCGGGCAGGCGCTGCAGGTCGGCCCAGCCGCCGGCGCCCTCGTCGAGCACCCGGAAGCCCTTGGCGCCGTGGTCGACGGCCGGCTTGAGGCAGGCGCGCAGCCCGCGGGCCCGCAGGTCGTCGTACGCCGCACGGAAGCCCTCGGCGTCGGTCACCACGTGCGTCAGCGGCACCGGCACGCCGGCCTCGACCGCCCAGGCGTGCGCCGTCGCCTTGTCGGCCAGCACCCGCAGGCCCTCGGGCGCGCCGACCATGACGCGGACGCCGGCGGCCTCGAAGCGCTCGCGCGCCTGCGCGACCGCGAGCCGCTCGCGGCCGGGCACGAGCACGTCGATGCGGTGCTCGGCGCAGAAGGCGAGCGCGTGCTCCACCCAGGCCTCGCCGACGAGGTCCTCGCGCTCGGGCAGGGCGACGTCGCAGGCCTGCAGGAACGGCGTGCTGGGCGCGGTGTGCGTGCCGACGACGTGCAGCGAGCCGCCCTGCGCGGCAGCGCGGCGGCGCAGCTGCCCGACGAGGTGGTACGTGCCGCGGTAGGCCTGGTTGAACCACAGGCGCAGAGGGGGCATCCGCCCTGCCTACCCTGCCGGCCGGCCGACGACCCAGCAGGCGATCGCCGCGGCCGCGGCGACGTTGAGCGAGTCGACGCCCTCGGCCATCGGCAGCCGCACGCGCAGCGTGCTCGCGCGCTGCGCGTCGGCGGTGAGCCCGGGGCCCTCCGCCCCGAGCAGCAGCGCCACCCGCTCGTCGTCGGCGAGCGCGACGTCGCGCAGGCTCACGGCGTCGGCCGCCGGGGTGAGGGCCAGCACGCGGAACCCCCGGTCGACGAGGTCGCCGAGGGCGCCCGGCCAGTCGTCGAGCCAGGCGTACGGGACGTTGAAGACCTCGCCCATGCTCACCCGCACGCTGCGCCGGTAGAGCGGGTCGCAGCAGCTCGGGTCGAGCAGGACGGCGTCCATGCCGAGGGCGGCGGCGCTGCGGAAGACCGCGCCGAGGTTGGTGTGGTTGTTCATGCCCTCGAGCACCAGCACCCGGCGGGCGCCCTCGAGCACCACCGCCGGGTCCGGCGTCGGGAGCCGCCCGAACGACGCGAGCACGCCGCGGTGCACGTGGAAGCCGGTCAGCCGCTCGAGCACGTCGTACGGCGCGACGTAGACCGCGCAGTCGAGGGCGTGCACCTCGGGCGAGAGGGCGTCGAGCCGCTGCGGCGACACGAGCACCGAGCGCACGGGGTAGCCGGCGGCCGCGGCCCGGCGCACCACCTGGTCGCCCTCGGCGATGAAGAAGCCGTCGGCGGGGCGGTGGCGCATCTTGCGCACGCCGTCGGTGAGCCCGACGTAGTCGGCGACGCGCGGGTCGTCCGGGCCGGACACCGGCACGGGGGTCACGGCCGGCGCGCCCTAGACTCGACGGCCGAAGGACCGGCGGCAGGGCCGGTCCCGGGACGGGGAGTGACCATGGCGGAGCCGCGCGCTGAGGTGGGCCAGGGCGTCCACAAGACCAAGGCCAGCTCCTGGGTGACGGTGGGCATCATCGTCGTCGCCGTCATCGTGCTGGGCTTCGCGATGCCGATGGAGTCGCTGCCGCTCGCGATCGTCGGCGGCGTGCTGCTGCTCGTCGGCCTCGTCACGGGCGCCGTCGGCAAGATCATGGAGGACGTGCACTAGCCCTGCGTGGCGCGGCGGGCCCACGCCCGCAGCTGGTCGATCCGCTCCTGCAGCTGCACCGCCGTGGCCTGCGCGGTCGGCGGGCCGCCGCACGCCGTGCGCAGCTCGGCGTGGATGACGCCGTGCGGCTTGCCGGTGCGGTGGTGCGTGGCGCCGACCAGCCCGCTGAGCTCCTTGCGCAGGGCCTGCAGCGTCTCGAAGGCCGTGGCCGTGCGCGGGGCGGGCGCGGCCGGGGGCGGCACGACGCGCACCTGCGTGGCCTGGCGCGCCGACAGCAGCGCCCGCACCTGGTCCGGCGCCAGCAGGCCGGGCAGGCCGAGGAAGTCCTCCTCCTCGGGCGAGCCCGGGGCGGCGCCGGTGCCGTACTCGCCGCCGTCGTAGATGACGCGGTCGAGGTGGGCGCTGGCCTGCAGGGCGGTGAAGGCCGGCGTGTCGTCGGTGTCCTCGTCGGCGCTGCGGTTGGCCGCCGCGAGCAGCTCGTCGGCGAGGAACTGCTCCTTGGCCGGGCCGTCGAGGGCGTGGTCGCGCTGCGCCTCGAGCTGGCCCGCGAGCGCCAGCAGCGCCGGCACCGACGGCAGGAACACCGACGCGGTCTCGCCCGGCTGGCGGGCCCGCACGAAGCGGCCGACCGCCTGGGCGAAGAACAGCGGCGTCTGCGTGGAGGTGGCGTAGACGCCGACGGCCAGGCGCGGGATGTCGACGCCCTCGGACACCATGCGGACCGCGACCAGCCACCGGTCGTCCGACTCCGCGAAGTCGGCGATGCGCTTCGACGCCGTCGGGTCGTCGCTGAGCACGACGACGGGCTGCGCGCCGGTGATGCCGCGGAGCAGGTCGGCGTAGAGGCGCGCGGTCTTCTGGTCGCTGGCGATGACCATGCCGCCGGCGTCGGGCATGCCGCCCGCGCGCTTCTGCGACAGCCGGCGGTCGGCGGCCTGCAGCACGGCCGGCATCCAGTCGCCGTGCGGGTCGAGCGCGGTGCGCCAGGCCGCCGCCGTCTGCTCGACCGTCAGCGGCTCGCCGAGCGTGGCGGTGATCTCCTCGCCGGCGCGGGTGCGCCAGGTGGCGCTGCCGGAGTAGGCCATGAACAGCACCGGCCGCACGACGCCGTCGCGCAGGGCCTCGGCGTAGCCGTACGCCGAGTCGCTGCCGCTGCGCGTGATGCCGTCGGCGCCGCGCTCGTAGCGCACGAACGGGATGGGGTTGGTGTCGCTGCGGAAGGGCGTGCCGGTGAGGCAGAGCCGTCGGGTGGCCGGCTCGAAGGCCTCGCGCACGGCGTCGCCCCAGCTCTTGGCGTCACCGGCGTGGTGCACCTCGTCGAGGATCACCAGGGTGCGCCGGCGGCTGGTGCGCGCGCGGTGCAGCGCCGGGTGGGCGGCGACGCCGGCGTAGGTGAGCACGACGCCGTGGAAGTCGGCGCTGGTGCTGCCCGCGCTGTTGCGGAAGCCGGGGTCGAGCGAGATGCCGACGCGGGCGGCCGCCAGCGCCCACTGCGTCTTGAGGTGCTCGGTCGGGGCGACGACCGTGACGGCCTGCACGGCCCCGCTCGACAGCAGCTCCGAGGCGATGCGCAGGGCGAACGTCGTCTTGCCGGCGCCCGGGGTGGCGACCGCGAGGAAGTCCTGCGGGGAGCGGCGCAGGTAGGCCACGAGGGCGGAGCGCTGCCAGGCGCGCAGGGGTGCCGGGACAGCGGTCGGCTGGGCTGCTGCGGTCACGTCGCTCTCTCGCTCGCGGGGTGGCCCGGGGGTCCGGCGGGGGCAGGTGCAGGGGTGGGGCGGGGGACGCGCCGCGCCCTCGACACTAGGCGAGCCGGGCGCCGCGACGGGCGCGGACACGCGCCCCGGCGAGGGCTCAGCCCTCGTCGGTGACGAAGTCGATGAGGCGCTCGACGGACTGCAGCAGCGGCACCTCGAGGTCGGCGTACGAGTCGACCGCCGCCAGCACCCGGCGCCACCCCTCCCACGTCTGCCCCCACCCCAGCGCGTCGCACACGCCGGTCTTCCAGTCCGTGCCGCGCGGCACCACCGGCCAGGCGCGCAGGCCGACGGCGGCGGGCTTCACGGCCTGCCAGACGTCGACGTACGGGTGGCCGGTCACGAGCACGTGCGGCGAGGTGACGGACGCGACCACGCGCGACTCCTTGGAGCCGGGGACGAGGTGGTCGACGAGCACGCCGAGGCGGCGGCCGCGGGCCGGGCCGAACTGCCCGACCTCGCGCGGCAGGTCATCGACCCCGTCGAGCGCCTCGACCACGAGCCCCTCCACGCGCAGGTCGTCGCCCCACACCCGCTCGACCAGCTGCGCGTCGTGCTTGCCCTCCACCCAGATCCGGCTGGCGCGGGCGACCCGGGCGCGGGCGCCCTGCACGGCCACCGAGCCCGACGCCGTGGTGACGAGGCCGGTGGGGCGGGTGGAGCGGGGCCTCACCAGGCGCACCGGCCGGCCCTCGAGCAGGAAGCCCGGGCCGAGCGGGAAGACGCGCACGCGGCCGGCGCGGTCCTCGAGCGAGACCCGCTCCTTGTCGCACGCGACGACGGCGCCGCACCAGCCGGTCACCGGCTCCTCGACCACCAGGCCGGCCTCGGCCTCGACCTCCGGCTGCGCGGGCTTCGGGCGGCGGGCGGCCGCGAGGACGTCGTCGTCGTACTGCCGGCTGCGCACCCCGCGACGCTAGGCGCCGGCCGGCCCCGCGCGGCGCAGCGACACGGGCGCTGCTCCTACGCTCGTCGGGGTGCACACCGCTCCCCCGCGCAGCGCGCTGCTGGCGACCTGGGCCTCGGCCTGGCAGGCCGGCGAGGCGTCCCTGCCCGAGCTCGTCGACCACGTCACCGCGCACGACGACGCCCACGCCGTCGTGGGCCTCGCCGTCGACGACCTCGAGCTCGACCGGGCCGTCGCCCGGCTGCGCGCCGCCGGCGCGGTGCGCTGGCGCGTCGTGCTCCCGGCGCCCGGCGACCTCGTCGGGCTCCCGGGGCCCGGCGCCTTCACGCGGGCGGCCACCACGGCCAGCGAGGGCGTCATGGCGCTCGCCGAGGACGGCACCGGCACCGGGCTGGTGCCGACGCTCACCGCGCACGGCTCGGCCTTCGACGGCACGGTGACGACCGTGCGGTGGGACG
>CANKBT010000180.1 GCA_947479995.1 Frankiaceae bacterium
GCCGTCGGCGTAGCCCAGCGGCACCAGCGCCAGCGTGCTCTCGCGCTCCGTGGTGTGCGCGTGGCCGTACGACACCCCGCTGCCGGCGGGCACGCGCTTGACCAGGGCGACCGTGCTGGCGAGCGTCATCGCCGGCCGGAGCCCGAAGTCGGCGGGACCGCCGAGCTGCGGCACCGGCGACAGCCCGTAGAGCGAGACGCCGGGGCGGACCAGGTCGTAGTGGGTGTGCGGCGCGGTGAGGGTCGCCGCGCTGTTGGCCAGGTGGCGCACCTGCGGGGCGAGCGGCGCGGCGACCTCGAGGGCCTCGGCGAAGACGCGGGCCTGCGCGGCGTTGACCGGGTGGTCGGGGCCGCCGTCGGCGTTCGCGAAGTGGCTCCACACGCCGACGACGTCGACCGCGCCGTCGGCCTGGGCGCGCCCGGCGGCCGCGACGAGGTCGGGCCAGTCGTGCGCGGTCGCGCCGCCGCGCGACAGGCCGGTGTCGGCCTTGAGGTGCACGCGCGCCGCCGTGCCGGTCGACCGCGCGGCGTCCTGCGCGCGGGCCAGCTCGGCGAGGTCGTAGACGCCGAGGTCGACCCCGGCGGCGACCGCCGGCGCGAGGTCCTCGCCGGGGCTGAACAGCCAGGCCAGCAGCGGCGCGTCGACCCCCGCCGCGCGCAGCGCGAGGGCCTCCTCGAGGAAGGCGACGCCGAGCCAGTCGGCGCCGCCGGCGAGGGCCGCCCGCGCGGATGGCACGAGCCCGTGGCCGTAGCCGTCGGCCTTGACGACGGCCATCAGCCCGGCGCCGCCGGCCGCGAGCTCGCGCAGGCGGGCGGTGTTGGCGGTGATCGCGCCGAGGTCGACGCGGGCCTCGGACCTCACCCGGGCAGTGTCGCAGCCCGGACGGCCCGCACCGCGTCGGGCCACGCCGCCAGCACGCGCTCGGCGGTGGTCGACGCGCCGGCGGCCGACAGGCTCCCGGCCAGGCCGTGCAGGTGCGCGGCGCTGCTGGCGGCGAGCAGCGGCTCGTCGTCGAGCAGGGCCAGCAGCGCGCCCGCGCCGCCGGCGAGCACGTCGCCCGACCCGGCGGTCGCGAGCGCCGGCGTGCCGGTGGCGTTGACGCGCGCCGGCCCGTCGGGGCCGGCGACGACCGTGGCGACGCCCTTGAGCAGCACGTGCGCGCCGAGGTCGCCGGCGAGCGCCCGGGCCGCGCCGACGCGGTCGTCGCCGACCTCGCGGCCGAAGCGGGCGTACTCGCGGTCGTGCGGGGTGAGGACGGTCGCGGCCGCGCGGTCGCGCAGCAGGTGCGGGCGGGCGGCGCAGACCGTGAGGGCGTCGGCGTCGACGAGCACGGGCACGCCGCCGGCGAGCACCGCCTCGACGGCCGCGGCGGCGACGTCGTCGGTGCCGAGCCCGGGGCCGACGACCCAGGCCTGCACCCGGCCGGCCGCCGTGACGTCGGCGCCGGTCGCCTCGGTGACGACGGCCTCCGGCCAGCGGGCGCGCACCTGCGCGGCGGCGTGCGGGTGTCCCGCGAAGCGCACCATGCCGGCACCGGCGGCCAGCGCCGCCCCGACCGCCAGCACCGCCGCCCCGGTGTACCGCTCGCTGCCGGCGACCACGCCGACCACCCCGCGGCGGTACTTGTCGGTGTCCTGCCCGTCGTCCGCGACGCCGGTCGCGACGTCGCCGGCCTCGAGCACCTCGACGTCGGGCGGCGGCAGCACGGGCCCGAGCCCGAGGTCGACGAGGCGCACCCGCCCGGCCCGGCGGCGGCCCTCGCCGACGAGCAGCCCCGGCTTGAGCGTGCCGAAGCAGACCGTGGCGTCGGCGTGCACGGCGCTGCCGGTCACCGCGCCGGTGTCGGCGTCGACGCCGCTCGGCAGGTCGACCGCGACCACCGGCGCGCCCGTGAGCAGCCCGGCCTGCCACACCGCGACCGCCTCGGGGCGCAGGCCGCCCCGCCCGCCGATGCCGGTGAGGCCGTCGACGACGAGGTCGGCGGTGCGCGGCGGCGGGCCGCCCACCCGGCCGCCGGCGGCCCGCAGCGCGGCGGCGGCGTCGGCGACGGGGGTGCCGCTGCACAGCGCGGTGACCCGGGCGCCGCGGCGGGCCAGCTGCGCGCCGGCCCACAGGGCGTCGGCGCCGTTGTCGCCGGTGCCGACGAGCAGCAGCACGTCGCGCCCGTACGCCCCGCCCAGCTCGTCGACGCAGGCGTGCGCGAGGCCGGTCGCGGCCCGGGCCATGAGCGCGCCGGGCGGCAGCGCGGCCATGAGCTCCCGCTCGGCGGCGCGGACGCTTGCGACGGCGTGGGCGGCGAGCACGGGGAGGGCCTACCCCTCCGCGACGACGACGGCCGTCGCCACGCCGCCGTCGTGCGACAGCGACAGGTGCCAGGTGCGGATGCCCTGCGCGGCGGCCTCCTCGGCGACGGCGCCGTGCACGACGAGGCCGGGCCGGCCGCGGTCCCCGACGACCACCTCGGCGTCGCGCCAGCGCAGCCCGCCGGGCGCGCCGAGCGCCTTGGCGACGGCCTCCTTGGCGGCGAAGCGCGCCGCCAGCGAGTCGACCGGCCGGTCGCCGGCGCGCTCGGCGTCGGTGAACAGGCGGGCGGCCAGCGTGGGCGTGCGGGTCAGCGCGCGCTCCAGGCGGGCGACGTCGACGACGTCGACGCCCACCCCGACGATCACTACTCGACCGTGACGCTCTTGGCGAGGTTCCGCGGCTGGTCGACGTCGAGCCCGCGGGCCCGCGCCACCTCCGCCGACAGCACCTGCAGCGGCACGATGGTGAGCAGCGGCGCGAGCAGCGACTTGGTGTCGGGGATGCGCAGCAGCACGTCGGCGTGCGCGACGGCGCTCTCGTCGCCGTCGGTCGCCAGCACGATCGTGCGGGCGCCGCGCGCGCGGACCTCCTGCACGTTGTTGAGCAGCTTGGCCTGCAGCGCGTGCCGGGTGGCGATGACGACGACGGGCGTGCCCTGGTCGACGAGCGCGATCGGCCCGTGCTTGATCTCGCCCGCCGGGTAGCCCTCGGCGCTGACGTACGCCAGCTCCTTGAGCTTGAGCGCGCCCTCGAGCGCGATCGGGTAGCCGACGTGCCGGCCGAGGAACAGCACCCGCGGCTCGTCGGCGATCTCGCGGGCCAGCGCCCGCACCGGCTCCATGCGGGTGAGCAGCTCGGCGATGAGGTCGGGGATCTCCTGCAGGTCGCGCAGGTGCGCGCGCACCTCGTCGGCGTCGCGCGTGCCGCGGATGCCCGACAGGTAGAGCCCGACGAGGTACATCGCGGTGATCTGCGCGATGACCGCCTTGGTCGAGGCGACCGCCACCTCGGGCCCGGCGCGCGTGTAGAGGGCGGCGTCGCTCTCGCGGCTGATGGTCGAGCCGAGCGTGTTGGTGACCGCCAGCACCCACGCGCGCTGCGACCGCGCGTGCCGCACCGCCTCGAGGGTGTCGGCGGTCTCGCCGCTCTGGCTGATGGCGATGACGAGGGTGTTGCGGCCGAGCACCGGGTCGCGGTAGCGGAACTCCGAGGCCATCTCCACCTGCACCGGCAGGCGGCACCACCGCTCGACGGCGTACTTGCCGATGAGCCCGGAGTGGTAGCTCGAGCCGCAGGCGATGACGAAGACCTGCTCGATGCCGCGAAGGTCCTCGTCGCTCATCGACAGCTCGTCGAGGTGCACCAGGCCCTCGGGCGTGAGGCGGCCGCCGAGGGTGTCGCGGACGGCCTGCGGCTGCTCCTCGATCTCCTTGAGCATGAAGAACTCGTAGCCGCCCTTCTCGGCGGCGTCGGTGTCCCAGTCGACGTGGTAGGTCTCGCCCTCGACGACCGCGCCGTCGAGGTCGGTGACGGTGACGCCCCCGCGGCGCACCTCGACGACCTGGTCCTGCTCGACGACCCGGGCCTCGCGGGTGTGCGCGATGAAGGCCGTGACGTCCGAGCCGACGAAGTTCTCGCCGTCGCCGAGGCCGATGACGAGCGGCAGGTTGCGGCGCGCGGCGACGACCAGGTCGGGCTCGTCGCGGTGCGCGAGCACCAGCACGAACGACCCCTCGAGCTCGCGGCAGACCGCGCGCACCGCGGCGGCGAGGTCGCCGTCGTACGCCCGGGCCACGAGGTGCGCGACGACCTCGGTGTCGGTGTCGCTCTGCATGACGACGCCGTCGCGCTCGAGCCGGTCGACGAGCACCTCGAAGTTCTCGATGGTGCCGTTGTGCACGACGGCCACCGCGCCGGCGGCGTCGAGGTGCGGGTGGGCGTTGCGGTCGGTCGGCGGCCCGTGCGTCGCCCAGCGGGTGTGGCCGATGGCCAGGGTGCCGGGCAGCGACCGCTCGGCGAGGGCCTTCTCGAGGTTGGCGAGCTTGCCCGCCCGGCGCTCGACCTGCAGCCGCCCGCCGTCGAGCACGGCGACGCCGGCGCTGTCGTAGCCGCGGTACTCCAGGCGCCGCAGCCCCTCGACCACCACCTCGAGGCCGGCCTGCTCGCCGACGTAGCCCACGATGCCGCACATGCCGGAGAGGCTAGCCCCGGCCGCCCTGCGCACGGTCCGCCGCGCCCCGGGCGCGCAGCGCGCGGGCGAGGTCGTCGCGGGCCTCCAGCACGAGGCGCCGCAGGCCGGCGGGCCGGTCGTCCGCGACCAGCCCCCCGGTCGCGTCGAGCACCTCCTGCCGGACGAGCGTCGCGGGGAACAGCAACCGCGTGACCGAGCCGGCCAGCTGCGGGGACCGGCGCTCCCACAGCCCGGGCACCTCGTCGGCGTAGCGCGCGACCCACGGCGCGAGCAGGTCGTCCTGGCCGTGCTGCCAGAAGCCGGACGCGAGCGCCCGGGCGCGGCTGTTCGACAGCGGGCCGTCGCCGAGCAGCTCCGCCCACGCCGCCTCCTTGGCCGCCGGGTCGGGCCGCGAGGCGAGGGCGTGCGCCAGCGCGTTGGCCGACGTCGCGGTGGGCGCCGCGTCGTGGGCGGCCTGCAGCGCGTCGGCGCCGACGAGGCCGAGGGCCGCCTCGCGCTGCAGCAGGTGCCAGCGCAGCTCCTCGTCGACCGCGACGCCCGGCGGCGGGGCGACCGGCCCGGTCGCGGTGTCGACCGCGGCGCGGAAGACCACGCGCTGCAGGTCGCTGCCGGGCGCGTGCTGCGCGGCCACGTGGTGGGCGTGCAGCCGCGCCAGCAGCGGCGCGCCGTCGGCGGTGAGCTGGTGGGCGGCGGTGCGGGCCTGCCCGAGCAGGGTGGTGACGAGGTCGGGGTCGTCCTCGCCGTCGACGCTGCCGAGCACCGCCGCGACGAGGTCCTCCGCGGGCAGCTCGCCGTCGCGCGCGGTGTCCCACAGCGCGCCCCAGACCAGCGCGCGGGCCAGCGGGTCCGGCACCTCGTGCAGCCGCGCGCGCACGGTGGCGAGCGACCGCGGGTCGAGGCGCACCTTGGCGAAGGTGAGGTCGCCGTCGTTGGGCAGCACCAGGTCGGCGTCGAGGTCGACGCCGACCGGCACCGGCGCGCCGTCGACGTCGAGCAGCACCCGCTCGCGCAGGCGCAGCGGGCTGCCGTCGTAGACGCCGACGCCCACCCGGTGCGGGCGGTCGCCGGTGGCGGTGAGCGCCCCGTCGACGACGCGCAGCGTCGACGGGCCGGTGGTCCGCAGCCAGGCCGCCGACCAGGCCTGCAGGTCGCGGCCGCTGGCCTCCTCGAGCGCGGCGAGCAGGTCGGCGAGGCCGGTGTTGCCCCACGCGTGCCGCGCCAGGTAGGTGCGCACGCCGGCGAAGAAGACGTCCTCGCCGAGCCACGCCGACAGCTGGCGCAGGGCGCTGGCGCCCTTGGCGTAGCTGATGCCGTCGAAGTTGAGCAGCGCCGCGCGGTTGTCCGTCACCTCGCCCGCGATCGGGTGCGTCGTCGGCAGCTGGTCGGCGCGGTAGCCCCACGCCTTGCGCCCGAGCGCGAAGTCCGCCCACACCCCCTCGTACGCCGTCGCCCGGTCGACGGTGTGCACGCCGAGGTACTCCGCGAACGACTCGTTGAGCCAGATGTCGTCCCACCAGCGCATGGTCACGAGGTCGCCGAACCACATGTGCGCCATCTCGTGCGCGATGACCTGCGCGCGCAGCCGCCGCTGGCTGACGGTCGCGTGCGAGCGGAAGACGAACAGCTCGTCGGAGAACGTCACCATGCCGGGGTTCTCCATCGCCCCGGCGTTGAAGTCGGGCACGAAGACCTGGTCGTAGGAGTCGCCGAACGGGTAGCGCCGGCCGAACACCTCCTGCTGCAGGTCCAGGCACTGCCGGGTGATCGCGAACAGCTCCTCGGCCTCGAGGTGCGCCGCCTGCGAGGCCCGGCACCAGACGCCGAGCCGGATGCCGTCGTGCTCGGCCGTCTCGCCGTGCCACGGCCCGGCCGCGAGCACCATGAGGTACGTCGAGATGCGCTCGCTCGCGGGGAAGGCGTGCCGCCGGCCGTCGACCCGCGGGGTCGTGCCGCTGAGCACCGTCCAGCCCTCGGGGGCGTCGACGGTGAGCGCGA
>CANKBT010000181.1 GCA_947479995.1 Frankiaceae bacterium
ACGCCGGCCTGGCCGGCCACGACGGTGAGCTGCTGCACGGCGCTCGGGCGCTGGAGGTCGCAGGCCACGAGCAGCGGCGCGTGGCCCTGCGCCTTGAGCCAGCGGCCGAGCTTGCCGGCCAGGGTGGTCTTGCCGGCGCCCTGCAGGCCGGCGAGCAGGATGACCGTCGGCGGCGTCTTGGCCAGGCGCAGGTGGCGGGTCTCACCGCCGAGGATGCCGACGAGCTCCTCGTCGACGATCTTGATGACCTGCTGGGCCGGGTTGAGCGCCTGGCTGACCTCCGAGCCGCGCGCCCGCTCCTTGACGTTGCCGATGAAGGCCTTGACGACCGGCAGCGCGACGTCGGCCTCGAGCAGCGCGATGCGGATCTCGCGCGCGGTGGCGTCGATGTCGGCGTCGGACAGCCGGCCCTTGCCCCGCAGCGAGGTGAAGACCTTGTCCAGCCGGTCGGAGAGCGTGTCGAACACGTCGGCAGCCTAGTCCGCGCCCCCGCTCACGACAGGACTGCGAGCACCTCGCGCTCGACCCGCGCGCGCAGCGCGGGGTCGCCGAGCGGCGCGCCGTCGGGGCCGACGACGTAGAAGGCGTCGACCACGTCGGCGCCGAGCGTCGACACGTGGGCGGTGCGCACGTCGAGCCCGCAGTCGGCGAGCGCGGCGGTGATCCGGTGCAGCACGCCGAGCGCGTCGGCGGCCCGCACCTCCACGACCGTGCTCGCCTCCGACGCGTCGTCGACCAGGCGCACCGCGGGCGGGGCGGCGGGCAGCGGCCCGGGCCGGTCGTAGGCCCGCTCGCGCTCGGCGAGCACGGCGCGCAGCGGCAGCTCGCCGTCGACCGCCCGCCGCAGGTCGTCGCGGACGACCGCCCAGTCGGGCAGCGCGCCGAAGCGCGGCGCGACGCGCAGCACGGTGACGGCGAGGTCGCCGGCCTGCGACGTCCAGGCCGAGCGCACGTCGAGGCGGTGCAGCGCGCAGACGCCGGCCGACAGCGCCAGCAGGCCGGGGCGGTCGGGCGCGACGACCGTCACCTCGTCCTCCCGCGCCGCCAGGCCGAAGCGGCCGGTGGCGACCAGCTCCGACTGCCAGTCCTGCAGCGGCGGGGGCGGCGGCAGCGGGCGGCCGGCGAGCAGCGCGTGCGTGCGGCGGACCAGCCCCGCCACGAGCTGCGCCTTCCACGCCGACCACGCGGCCGGCCCGGTGGCGAGCGAGTCGGCCTCGGTGAGCGCGTGCAGCAGGTCGAGCGCGTCGGCGTCGCCCACCGCGTCGGCGACCGCGCGCGCGGTCGCCGGGTCGTCGAGGTCGCGGCGGGTGGCGACGTCGGGCAGCAGCAGGTGGTGCCGGCACAGCTGCACGAGCACGGCCGTGTCGGCCGCGTCGAGCCCCAGCCGCGGGCCGATGCCCGCGAGCAGGCGGACGCCGACCTCGGTGTGGTCGCCGGGCAGCCCCTTGCCGATGTCGTGGAGCAGCGCGCCGAGCAGCAGCAGGTCGGGGCGGGCGACCCGGCGGGTGAGCGCCGCCGCCCCGGCCGCCGCCTCGAGCAGGTGCCGGTCGACGGTGAAGCGGTGGTAGCTGTTGCGCTGCGGCCGGCTGCGCACGTGGTCCCACTCGGGCAGCAGCGGGGCGAGCAGCCCGGCGTGGTCGAGCGCCTCGACGACGGGCACGGCCGGGGCGCCCGCGGCCAGCAGGCCGACGAAGGCGTCGAGCGCGGGGCGGGGCCACGGCACCGGCACCGGCGGGCACTGCTGCGCCAGCCGGTCGAGCGTGCCCGGCGAGACGGGCAGGCCCGCCCACGCCGCGGCCTGGGCGACGCGCAGCGGCAGCACCGGGTCCGAGGCCGGGTCGGCGTCGCGCGCGAGCACCACCTCGCCGTCCTGGGCGACGACGTCGTCGGCCAGCGGCCGGCGGTCCGGCCCGCGCCGACGGCCGAGCAGGCGGCGGGGCGGCGCCGGCGGCAGCGCGCGGCGCCAGGTCGTGTCGGTCGCGTACGCGATGGTCCGCGCCGCGCTCGACACGGCGACCATGAGCGCGTCGGCGTCCTCGACGCCGAGGGCGGCCGCCACCGCGTCCTGCTCCTGCAGCAGCAGCCGGTCGGCCGGGCGGCGGCCGGCGCGGGCCGTGCGGCGGTGCAGCTCGCCGCGGACGTCGAGCAGCACGCCCGCCGCGGCGCGCACCTGCTCGCCCGGCGGGTCGGCGACCTGGGCGACGGCGAGCGCCTGCAGGGCGTGCACGTCGCGCAGGCCGCCGCGCGCCTCCTTGAGGTCGGGCTCGAGCAGGAACGCCACCTCGCCGTGCGCGCGCGCCCGCTCCAGGCCGGACTCGCGCAGGGCGGGCAGGCGGGTGCGGGCGCGGTCGCGCCACGCGGCGCGGGTGGCGGCGACCAGCTGCGCCGAGAGCGCGGCGTCGCCGGCGACGTGCCGCGCGTCGAGCAGGCCGAGCGCGGCCTTGAGGTCCTCGCGCGCGACGGCGACGGCCTGCGCGACGGTGCGCACGGCGTGGTCGAGGCCGACGCCGGCGTCCCACACGGGGTACCAGACCGCGTCGGCGAGGGCGCCGACCTCCGCGGGGTCGCGCCCCTCGGAATGCACGAGCACGAGGTCGAGGTCGCTGCCGGGCGACAGCTCGCGGCGGCCGGCGCTGCCGACCGCGACGAGCGCCACGCCCTCGCCCGGCTCGCCGAGCAGCCGCTGCAGCCAGCGGTCGTGCGCGGCGACGAGGGCCTCGCGCAGCGCCGCGCCCGTCAGCGACCGGTCGTCCAGCAGCGCCTGCCGCTCCGCCCTCACGCGCCCCTCCTCACCTGCTCAGCGCGAGGGGGCCCGCGGCGCTGCCGCGGACCCCCTCGGCGGTCCTGTCGTGCTGCTCCGGCTAGAGCGCCTCGGGGCCGCGCTCGCCGGTGCGGACCCGGACGACGTCGTCGACCGGGACCACCCACACCTTGCCGTCGCCGATCGAGCCGGTGCTCGCCGCGGCGACCACCACGTCGACGACGCGCGCCGCGTCGGCGTCGTCGACGAGCACCTCGAGGCGCACCTTGGGCACGAAGGCGACGGTGTACTCCGCGCCCCGGTAGACCTCGGTGTGGCCGCGCTGGCGGCCGAACCCCTGCACCTCGCTGACGGTCAGGCCCTGGACGCCGGCCGCCTCCAGCGCGGTCTTGACCTCGTCGAGCTTGAACGGCTTGAGGATCGCGGTCACGAGCTTCACAGGGCCTCAGCCCCCCTCTCCCCGGTGCGGACCCGGACGACCTCGTCGACCGGTGTCACCCACACCTTGCCGTCCCCGATGCTGCCGGTCTGCGCCGCCTTGGCGATGACGCCCAGCACGTCGACCGCGTCGGCGTCGTCGACGACGACCTCGATGCGCACCTTGGGCACGAAGGCGACGGTGTACTCCGCGCCCCGGTAGACCTCGGTGTGGCCGCGCTGGCGACCGAAGCCCTGCACCTCGCTGACGGTCAGGCCCTGCACCCCGAACACCTCGAGGGCGGACTTCACGTCGTCGAGCTTGAAGGGCTTGACGATCGCCGTCACGAGCCTCACGCGTCGACCCGCGAGGAGGACGGCAGGCCGGTGCCCGTGAGCGACGCGCCGCCGCCGATGCCGCCCAGCTCGTACGCCGTCTCGGCGTGCGTGACCTGGTCGATCCCGAGCTCCTCCTCCTCCTCGGGGATGCGGATCCCGATCGTCGCCTTGAGCAGCAGCGCGATGAGCAGCGTGCCGACGAAGGAGAAGGCGAGCACGGCGCCGGCCGCGAGCGCCTGCTTGCCGAGCACCCCGAGGCTGCCGCCGTCGACGAGGCTCTCCTCGAGCAGGTGGGTCTGGTCGCCGACGACGCCGATCATCAGCGTGCCGACGAGGCCGCCGACGAGGTGCACGCCGACCACGTCGAGCGCGTCGTCGTAGCCGAGCCGGTTCTTCAGCGTGACGGCCAGCGCGCAGACCGCGCCGGCGACCACGCCGATGGCGATGGCGCCCCAGGCGTTGACGAAGCCGCAGGCGGGGGTGATGGCGACCAGGCCGGCGACGGCGCCGGACGCCGCGCCCAGGGTGGTCATGTGGCCGTCGCGCAGCTTCTCCACGCCGAGCCAGCCGAGCACCGCGGCCGCCGTGGCGACCTGCGTGTTGATGAGCACCAGGCCGGAGTAGGCGGTCGAGCCGAGCGTCGAGCCGACGTTGAAGCCGAACCAGCCGAACCACAGCAGGCCGGTGCCGAGCATGACGAACGGCAGGTTGTGCGGGCGCATCGGCTGCTTGCGGAAGCCGCGGCGCTTGCCGAGCACGAGGATGAGCGCGAGGGCCGCCGCGCCGGCGTTGATGTGCACCGCGGTGCCGCCGGCGAGGTCGAAGGCGCCGAGCCGGTTGACGATCCAGCCGCCGCTGTCCTCGGCGAAGAAGCCGTTCGCGAAGCCGGCCGCCTGGCCGCCCTCCTCGGCCACGCCGAAGGCGAAGACCCAGTGGGCGACGGGGAAGTAGATGACGGTGACCCAGATCGCCGCGAAGACCATCCAGGCGCCGAACTTCATGCGGTCGGCGACCGCGCCGCTGATGAGCGCGACGGTGATGATCGCGAACATCATCTGGAAGCCCGCGAAGACGATGTCGGGCAGCGCGTAGGTGTTGGTGACCGCGTCGGCCTCCACCGCGCCGAAGGTCGCGCCGTTCGTCAGGTCGCCGAGCCCGACGAGGCCGCTGCTCCAGCCCCACAGGCCGTTCTGGTCGGCGCCGAAGGTGATCGCGTAGCCGACGACCACCCAGAGCACGCTGACGATGGCGATGGCGCTGAAGCTCATCATCATCATGTTGAGGACGCTCTTGGAGCGGCTCATGCCGCCGTAGAAGAACGCCAGGCCGGGGGTCATGAGCAGCACCAGTGCGGCGCTGACCAGGATGAACCCGGTGTTGGCACCGTCGATGAGCGCGGGTTCCATGCTTCTCCTCTGCTGAGCGGGACGAGGAGAGACTGCTGGCGGGGTGTTTCAGGCACGGTTCCGCGCCTGTTTCGCCGACGTGACACCTGCGGCCGCTCTGTTTCGCCGACGTGAACCCCCACCCCAGGACCGGAGGACGCCCGTGAGCAGGTGGCTGAGCGAGACCGGCGGCACCCGCGGGCCGGCGTACGACGAGGCCTTCGCGGCGCTCGCGGCCAGCGGCGCCGACGTGCACGGCGAGGCGGCGTACGTCGACGCGCTGCTGCCGCGCGGCGCGGCGGTGCTCGACGCCGGGTGCGGCACCGGGCGGGTCGCGGTCGAGCTGCACCGCCGCGGCCACCGGGTGACCGGCGTCGACAGCGACGCCTCGATGCTCGACGTCGCGCGCGGCCACGACGGGCCGCGCTGGCGGCTGGCCGACCTCGCCGGGCTCGACGAGCCGGCGGCGTACGACCTGGTGGTCGCGGCGGGCAACGTCGTGGTCTTCCTCGAGCCCGGCACCGAGCCCGCGGTGGTCGCCCGGCTCGCGGCCGCGCTGGTGCCCGGCGGCCTGCTCGTGAGCGGGTGGCGCACCGACCGGCTCGACCCCGCCGCGTACGGCCGCTGGACCGCCGCCGCCGGCCTGGAGCCGGTCGCGCGGCACGCCACCTGGGACGCCGACCCCTGGGTGGACGGCGCCGGCTGGTGCGTGGCGGTCGACCGCCGCCCCGCGGAGGGCTAGAGCGCGGCCTCGTCGCCGAGCAGGGCGTCGGCGAAGGCCTCGGCCTCGAACGGCGCGAGGTCGTCCGGGCCCTCGCCCAGGCCGATGAGCTTGACCGGCACGCCGAGCTCGCGCTGCACCGAGACGACGATGCCGCCCTTGGCGGAGCCGTCGAGCTTGGTGAGCACGATGCCGGTGACCTGCACGGCCTCGAGGAAGACCCGGGCCTGCACGACGCCGTTCTGGCCGGTCGTCGCGTCCAGCACGAGCAGGGTCTCGTCGACCGGCCCGTGCTTCTCCACGACCCGCTTGACCTTGCCGAGCTCGTCCATGAGGCCGGTCTTGGTGTGCAGGCGGCCGGCGGTGTCGACGAGCACGGTGTCGACGCGGGCCTCGCGGCCCTGGGCCACGGCGTCGAAGGCCACGCTGGCCGGGTCGCCGCCCGCGGGGCCGCGCACGGTCGCCGCGCCGACGCGCTCGCCCCAGGTCTGCAGCTGGTCGGCCGCGGCGGCCCGGAAGGTGTCGGCCGCGCCGAGCAGCACGGTGCGCCCGTCGGCGACGAGCACGCGCGCGAGCTTGCCGCAGGTGGTCGTCTTGCCGGTGCCGTTGACGCCGACGACGAGCACGACGGCCGGGCGGCCGTCCTCGTGCGGCAGCGTCGCGAGCGAGCGGTCGGAGTCGGCGCCGATGAGGGCCAGCAGCTCCTCCCGCAGCACGGGTCGCAGGTCGGCGGGCGTGCGGACGCCCTCGACGCGCACGCGCGTGCGCAGCCGGGCCACCAGCTCGGTCGTGGCGCCGACGCCCATGTCGGCGGTGAGGAGGGTGTCCTC
>CANKBT010000182.1 GCA_947479995.1 Frankiaceae bacterium
CCACGCACCACCGCACGCCACGCACCACCGCACGTCCCCCCGGCGGCCGGTCCTCCTCGAGAGCCGGCCGCCGGGGGCGCTCAGCCCCCCTGCGCGCAGAGCCGTCCCGCCCGTCCCGACCCGCTGGAGCCCGCCCGTGTCCCTCAGCATCGCCAACATCCTGGCCGAGTCCTCGGTCCGCTTCGCCGACCGCACGGCGGTCGTCCTGGGTGACCTGAAGCTGACCTACGCGCAGCTGTGGGCGCACAGCAAGCAGTACGCCCAGGTGCTCCGCGACCGGGGCGTCGGCCCGGACGACAAGGTCGCCCTGCTGCTGCCGAACACCCCGCACTTCCCGCTCGCGTACTTCGCGGTGCTGTCGCTCGGCGCCGTCGCCGTGCCGGTGCACGCGCTGCTCAAGGCCGAGGAGATCGAGTACGTCCTCACCGACTCCGGCGCCAAGACGCTCATCTGCGCCGCCCCGCTGCTCGGCGAGGGCGCGAAGGGCGCCGAGCTCGCCGGCGTGCCGGTGCTGGCCGTCATGGACGGCGGCGACGCCTCCATCGAGCGGATCGACAACCTCGCTTTCGAGGTGCAGCCGATCGCCGAGGTCGCCCCGCGCGAGCCCTCGGACACCGCGGTGATCCTCTACACGAGCGGCACCACCGGCAAGCCCAAGGGCGCCGAGATCAGCCACCTCAACGTGACGATGAACGTCATGGTCTCGGCCCAGCACAGCTTCGAGATCGACGAGACCGACGTCGTGCTCGGCTGCCTGCCGCTGTTCCACACCTTCGGCCAGACCTGCTGCATGAACACCGCCTTCTACGTCGGCGCGTCCGTCGTCATGCTGCCGCGCTTCGACGGCCAGCAGGCGCTCGAGCTGCTGGTCAAGGAGAAGTGCACGATCTTCATGGGCGTCCCGACGATGTACGTCGGCCTGGTGGCCGCCGGCAAGGCCTCGGCGGACCTGCGGCCGCAGCTGAAGTCGGCGCTGTCCGGCGGCGCGGCCCTGCCCGAGGCGGTGCTCGAGGAGTTCGAGCAGGTCTTCGGCACCAAGGTGCTCGAGGGCTACGGCCTCACCGAGACCTCGCCGGTCGCCACCTTCAACCAGAAGGGCTTCGAGCCCAAGGCCGGCACCGTCGGCAAGACCATCTGGGGCGTCGAGGTCGAGGTGGCCAAGGCCGAGGTCGACGAGCGCATCGAGCTGCTGCCGACCGGCGAGCTCGGCGAGATCGTCGTCCGCGGCCACAACGTCTTCAAGGGCTACCTCAACAAGCCCGAGGCGACCGCCGCGGCCATCGTCGACGGCTGGTTCCGCACCGGCGACCTCGGCACCAAGGACGAGGACGGCTACGTCCGGATCGTCGACCGCAAGAAGGACATGGTCCTGCGCGGCGGCTACAACGTGTACCCGCGCGACGTCGAGGACGTCCTCATCCGCCACGAGGCGGTCGGCCAGGTCGCCGTCATCGCCGTCCCCGACCCGAAGTTCGGCGAGGAGGTCGCGGCCTGCGTCATCAAGGCCGAGGGCGCCGAGCTCACCGAGGACGAGCTCATCGCCTGGAGCAAGGAGAGGCTCGCGAGCTACAAGTACCCGCGCCGCGTCTTCTTCGTCGACGCCTTCCCGCTCGGCCCGTCCGGCAAGGTGCTCAAGCGCGAGCTCGTCGCGCAGTACGGCGCGCCGCAGTAGCCGCCGACCCGCACGCCGACGACCGGGCTCCCCGCGGGGGCCCGGTCGTCGCGCGTCCGGGCCGTCGCGCGCCGGGGTCCTCGTCCGGGCCCTCGTCCGCGTCGTGGGCGCGCACGGGGTCCCGGCCCCGGGGCGCGGGCCCGGCTAGCGTCGCGGGCGTGCGCCGCACCGCCCCCGCCGCCGTCCTGCTGCTCGCCGCCGCCCTGAGCGCGTGCGGCGGCGCCGACCGCGCGCGGGTCGAGGCCGACCTGCCGCGCGTCGACCCCTGCCTCGACCTGCCCGCCGACGCCGCCATGCCCGAGGAGTGCCTCGGCGGCGACCCGGCGCCCGCGGCCAGCCCGCCCGCCGAGGGCAGCGCCGCGTACGCCGCGCTCGTCATCGAGCCCGTGCCCGGCCAGCTGGCCGCCGCCGGCAACGACGCCGACGTCGCGCGCACCGGCGGCCAGCTCGTCGTCACGGTGCCCGCCGGCGGGCGCCTCGGCGTGCAGGCCGTGTGCGAGGGGGCCGCCCGGCTCACGGTGACCGTCGAGCCGGCGGGCGACGCCTTCCCCGGCGGCGTGGCCACGGACTTCCCCTGCGGCGACGGCGCGCCCCGCGAGTCGACCGTGGAGGAGCCGGCGCCCGGCGCCGCCCCCGCCGCCCGCACCGTCACCGTCACCGCGCCGGCGCCCTCGCGCTGGTACGTCGCCGTCTACGCGAGGCCCTGACGTGCTCGTCCTCGGCATGGACACCTCCAGCCCAGCCGTCTCGGTGGCGGTCGTCGAGCTGCTCCCCGGGCCCACGTGGGGGCGCTCCGCCCGCTGGCGGGTCGTCGACGGCGGCAAGCACGGCGAGCTGCTCGCGACCGGCATCGCCAGCGTCCTGCGCGAGGTCGCGGCCCGGCCGGCCGACCTCGGCGCGGTCGCCGTCGGGCTCGGGCCCGGCCCCTTCACCGGCCTGCGGGTCGGCGTCATGACGGCCGCCGCCACCGCCGACGCGCTCGGCATCCCGGTCTACGGCGTCTGCTCGCTCGACGCCGTCACCGACTGGGAGGAGCACGACACCCCGCGCCTGGTCGTCACCGACGCCCGGCGCAAGGAGGTCTACTGGGCCGAGTACGCCGCCGACGACGAGCGGGTCGCCGGGCCGTCGGTGATGCGCCCCGACGCGCTCAAGGCCGCGCTCGACGAGACCGGCTGGACCGGGCGCGTCGTCGGCGCGGGCGCGCAGCTGCACGGCTTCGCCGGCGCCGGCGAGCCGCTGCACCCCGACGCCGAGCAGGTCGTGCTGCTCGCCGCCCGCCGCGCGCTCGACGGCGCCCCCGGTGAGGTGCTCACCCCGCTCTACCTGCGCCGCCCCGACGCGACCCCGCCCGGCCAGCCCAAGCGCGCCACCCCGTGACGGCCGGCGCCGCCCGCCTCGAGCGGTTCCGCTGGTGGCACGTCGACGCGGTGCTGCCCGTCGAGGCGGCCCTGTTCCCCGACGAGCCGTGGACCGCCCGCACCTTCTGGTCCGAGCTCGGCCAGGTCGGCACGCGGCACTACCTCGTCGCCCTCGACGGGGCGGCGGTGCGCGGCTACGCCGGCCTGTGCGACTACCCCGACGAGGCCTGGGTGCAGACGCTCGCGGTCGCGCCGGACGCGCAGGGCCAGGGGCTCGGCGGCCGGCTGCTGCGCGCGCTGCTCGAGGTCGCCGAGGCGCTCGGCCAGCGCACCGTCGCCCTCGAGGTGCGGGCCGACAACGCCGCCGCGCAGGCGCTCTACGCGCGGCACGGCTTCACGCGCACGGGCGTGCGCCGCGGCTACTACCAGCCGAGCGGCGTCGACGCGCTCGTGCTCACCCGGCGCTCCTAGGCTCGTCGCGTGCGCAGCCCGAGCAGCGAGCCCCTGGTCCTCGGCATCGAGACCTCCTGCGACGAGACCGGCGTCGGCGTCGTGCGCGGGCACGAGCTGCTCGCCGACGAGGTGGCGAGCAGCGTCGACGAGCACGCGCGCTTCGGCGGCGTCGTGCCCGAGGTCGCCAGCCGCGCGCACCTCGAGGCGATGGTGCCGACCGTGCACCGCGCGCTCGCCACCGCAGGCGTGCGGCTGACCGACCTCGACGCGGTCGCGGTGACCGCCGGCCCCGGGCTCGCCGGAGCGCTGCTCGTCGGCGTCGCGGCCGCCAAGGCGTACTCCCTCGCGCTCGGGGTGCCGCTCTACGGCGTCAACCACCTCGCCTCGCACGTGGCGGTCGACGTGCTGGAGCACGGGCCGCTGCCCGAGCCCGCCGTCGCGATGCTCGTCAGCGGCGGGCACTCGAGCCTGCTGCTCGTGCCCGACCTCACCCGCGAGCTGGTGCCGCTCGGGCAGACCGTCGACGACGCCGCGGGCGAAGCCTTCGACAAGGTCGCGCGGCTGCTGGGCCTCGGCTTCCCCGGCGGGCCGGTCGTCGACCGGCTCGCGCGCGACGGCGACCCGGCGGCGATCGCCTTCCCCCGCGCGATGCCCGGCTCGTACGACGTGAGCTTCTCCGGGCTGAAGACGGCGGTCGCGCGGTGGGTCGAGGCGCACGAGGGCGCCGTGCCGGTCGCCGACGTCTGCGCGTCGTTCCAGGAGGCCGTCGTCGACGTGCTCACCGCCAAGGCGGTGCGGGCCTGCCGCGAGCACGGCGTCGACCACCTGCTGCTCGGCGGCGGCGTGGCCGCGAACAGCCGGCTGCGCGCGCTGGCGCAGGAGCGCTGCGACGCCGCGGGCGTCGTGCTGCGCGTGCCGCGCCCCGGGCTGTGCACCGACAACGGCGCCATGGTCGCGGCGCTCGGCGCACGGCTGGTCGACGCGGGCGTCGCCCCCAGCGCGCTCGACCTGCCGGCCGACAGCGCGCTGGACGTCACCGAGGTCATGGCCCGCTGACGCGCGGCCCGGGGGCGGCGTTGCCCGGCTGGCACTCGCAGGGCTAGAGTGCCAGCGACAGGTACCTGACCCCCGCGACGGCAGGCCACCCGTCCCCGTTCCGCGAACAGGACCCACTGGAGGCACCGTGACCACCGCGACCAAGGTCGCCATCAAGCCGCTCGAGGACCGCATCGTCGTCCAGGCCTCCGAGGCCGAGACCACGACCGCCAGCGGCCTCGTCATCCCGGACACCGCGAAGGAGAAGCCCCAGGAGGGCGTCGTCGTCGCGGTCGGACCGGGCCGCTTCGAGGACGGCGCCCGCGTGCCGCTCGACGTGGCGGTCGGCGACAAGGTGCTCTACAGCAAGTACGGCGGCACCGAGGTCAAGTACAGCGGCGAGGAGTACCTCGTGCTCTCCGCGCGCGACGTCCTCGCCGTCATCGAGGCCTAGGCACCGCACGGCACCACCGCACCACCTGCTCTTCCGACGCCCCGGGAGCCCCTCGGGGCCCCGGGGCGTCGACATGCACGGCCCACTGCCTGAGAGGAACTCGTGTCCAAGGATCTGAAGTTCAGCGAGGACGCCCGTCGCGCCCTCGAGCGCGGCGTCGACCAGCTGGCCAACGCCGTCAAGGTCACGCTCGGCCCGAAGGGCCGCAACGTCGTCATCGCCAAGGCGTACGGCGGCCCGACCATCACGAACGACGGCGTGACGATCGCGCGCGAGATCGAGCTGGAGGACGCCACCGAGAACCTCGGCGCCCAGCTCGCCAAGGAGGTCGCGACCAAGACCAACGACGTCGCCGGCGACGGCACCACCACCGCCACCGTGCTCGGCCAGGCGATGGTCCACGAGGGCCTGCGCGCCGTCGCGGCCGGCGCCAACCCGATCGCGCTCAAGGCCGGCATCGACGCCGCCGTCGACGCCGTCGACGAGGCGCTGCTCGGCGCGGCCACCGAGGTGCAGACGCACGACGAGGTCGCGGCCGTCGCCGCCATCAGCGCGCAGGACGCGCTCGTCGGCGAGCTCATCGCCGAGGCCATGGACAAGGTCGGCAAGGACGGCGTCATCACCGTCGAGGAGAGCCAGGCCACCGGCCTGGAGCTCGAGCTCACCGAGGGCCTGCAGTTCGACAAGGGCTACATCAGCCCGTACTTCGTCACCGACCCCGAGCGCATGGAGACCGTCCTCGAGGACGCCTCGGTGCTCATCGTCAACGGCAAGGTGTCCTCGCTCAGCGAGCTGCTGCCGCTGCTGGAGAAGGTCGTGCAGGCGCAGCGCCCGCTGCTCATCGTCGCCGAGGACGTCGACGGCGAGGCGCTGTCGACCCTGGTCGTCAACGCCATCCGCAAGACCGTCCGCGTCGCGGCCGTCAAGGCCCCCGGCTTCGGCGACCGCCGCAAGGCGATGCTGCAGGACATGGCGATCCTCACCGGCGCGCAGGTCGTGTCGGCCGAGGTCGGCCTCAAGCTCGACCAGGTCGGCCTCGAGGTGCTCGGCAGCGCGCGTCGCATCGTCGTCACCAAGGACAACACCACGATCGTCGACGGCGGCGGCGCGTCCGCTGACGTCGAGGGCCGGATCGCGCAGATCCGCGCCGAGATCGAGCGCAGCGACTCCGACTGGGATCGCGAGAAGCTCCAGGAGCGGCTCGCGAAGATCGCCGGTGGCGTCGTCGTCATCAAGGTCGGCGGCCACACCGAGGTCGAGCTCAAGGAGAAGAAGCACCGCATCGAGGACGCCGTGTCTGCGACACGTGCGGCCATCGAGGAGGGCATCGTCTCCGGCGGCGGCACCGCGCTGGTGCAGGCCGCGCATGTGCTCGACGGCGACCTCGGGCTCTCGGGCGACCAGGCCACCGGCGTCGGCATCGTCCGGCGCTCGATGGCCGAGCCGCTGCG
>CANKBT010000183.1 GCA_947479995.1 Frankiaceae bacterium
CCCGACCAGATCTCACGCTCGACCGAGACGAGTGCGACGTCGAGCTCTGCCACCGGGGGTCCTCCTGGGTCTGTACGACGGTCGTCCTGAGACTAGCGGGGACGCCACGGGCCGGTCACCGCGAGGGTGACCGGCCCGTGGCGGACGAGCGGGGTGCTAGAGCTTCTTGGCCTTGGCCTCGACGTCCTCGATGCCACCGCACAGGAAGAACGCCTGCTCGGGGATGTGGTCGTAGTCGCCCTGGGTCAGCTTCTTGAAGCTGTCGATCGTCTCGTCGAGCGAGACGAACTTGCCCTCGAGGCCGGTGAAGGCCTCGGCGACGAAGAACGGCTGGCTGAGGAAGCGCTGGATGCGGCGGGCCCGGTTGACGAGGACCTTGTCCTCCTCGCCGAGCTCGTCGATGCCGAGGATGGCGATGATGTCCTGCAGGTCCTTGTAGCGCTGCAGGATGCGCTGCACCTCGCGGGCGACGTCGTAGTGCTCCTGGCCGACGTAGCGCGGGTCGAGGATGCGGCTCGTCGAGTCGAGCGGGTCGACGGCCGGGTAGATGCCGAGCTCGGAGATCGAGCGCGAGAGCACCGTCGTGGCGTCGAGGTGCGTGAACGTGGTGTGCGGCGCCGGGTCGGTGATGTCGTCGGCGGGCACGTAGATCGCCTGCAGCGAGGTGATCGAGTGGCCGCGCGTCGAGGTGATGCGCTCCTGGAGCACGCCCATCTCGTCGGCGAGGGTCGGCTGGTAGCCGACGGCGCTCGGCATGCGGCCCAGCAGGGTCGACACCTCCGAGCCGGCCTGGGTGAAGCGGAAGATGTTGTCGATGAACAGCAGCACGTCCTGCTTCTGCACGTCGCGGAAGTACTCCGCCATCGTCAGCGCGGACAGGGCGACGCGCAGGCGCGTGCCCGGCGGCTCGTCCATCTGGCCGAAGACGAGGGCGGTGTCCTTGAGGACGTCCGCCTCCTCCATCTCCAGGAACAGGTCGTTGCCCTCGCGGGTGCGCTCGCCGACGCCCGCGAACACCGAGACCCCGGAGAACTGCTTGGCGACGCGGTTGATCATCTCCTGGATGAGGACGGTCTTGCCGACGCCGGCGCCGCCGAACAGGCCGATCTTGCCGCCCTGCACGTACGGGGCGAGCAGGTCGATGACCTTGATGCCGGTCGTGAAGATCTCGGTCTTGCTCTCGAGCTGGTCGAAGTCCGGCGACGGCCGGTGGATCGGCCAGTACGTGTCGGCCTTGACCTCGGCGACGTCGAGCGGCTTGCCGAGGGCGTTGAACACGTGGCCCTTGGTGGCGTCGCCGACCGGCACGGAGATGGCCGCGCCGGTGTCGACCACGGCCGCGCCGCGGACCAGGCCGTCGGTCGGCTGCAGGGCGATGGCGCGGACCATGTTGTCGCCGATGTGCTGCGCGGCCTCGAGCGTCAGCGTGGTGGTCTCGCCGCCCAGCTCGCGCTGGACCTCGAGGGCGTTGTAGATCTCCGGCATCGCGTCCGGCGGGAACTCGACGTCGACGACCGGGCCGATGACGCGGGCGATGCGCCCGGCGCCTGCGGTGCCGGCGCCGGGGGTGGGCTGCTCGGTGACGGTCATGACTGCCCCTTCCGGGGTTGTTGAGGTCTGCGGACTGCGGGCGGTACGGGCGGGTCAGGCGTCGGCGAGCGCGGCGGCGCCGCCGACGATCTCGCTGATCTCCTGGGTGATCTCGGCCTGGCGGGCCGAGTTGGCGGCGCGGGTGAGCGACTTGATGAGCTCCTCCGCGTTGTCGGTGGCCGCCTTCATGGCGCGGCGGCGCGAGGCCGACTCCGAGGCCGCCGACTCCAGCATCGCCGCGAAGACGCGGGTCTGCACGTAGCGGGGCAGCAGGGAGTCCAGCAGCGCCTCCGGGGAGGGCTCGAACTCGTAGAGCGGCAGGGCGCCCTCCGGCGGCGGGGCGTCGCTCTCCTCGACGACCAGCGGCAGGACGCGCACGGCGACCGGGCGCTGGGTGAGCGCCGAGACGAACTCGGTGAAGACGAGGTGGATCTCGTCGACGCCGCCCTCCTCGGTCGGCCGGCGGAACGCCTCGATGAGCGCGTCCGCCACCTCGCGGGCGTGGCCGTAGTCGGGCTGCTCGGAGAAGCCCGTCCAGCTGTCCTCGACCGGCTTCTGGCGGAAGCGGTAGTAGCTGACCGCCTTGCGCCCGACGAGGTAGTTGACGGGCTCCTTGCCCTCCTGGCGCAGGGTCTCCTCCAGGGAGGCGGCCTGCTTGAGCGCGTTGGCGTTGTAGCCGCCGGCGAGCCCGCGGTCGCTCGTCACGACGAGCACGGCGGCCCGGGTGGCCTGCTCGGCCTCGTTGACGAGCGGGTGGTCGATCGTCGACTGCGAGGCCAGCGCCGAGATGACCCGCGTGATCTCCCGGCTGTACGGCTGCGCGGCGCTCACGGCCGCCTGCGCCTTGGCGATGCGCGAGGCCGCGATGAGCTCCATCGCGCGGGTGATCTTCTTGGTCGACTGCACCGACCGGATGCGGCGGCGGTAGACGCGGAGCTGGGCACCCATCGGCTAGCGCTTCGGGGGCGCGTAGCGGGTGATCTTCTCCTGGCCCTGCTCGCCCTCGCCGAGCGCCTCGGCCGGCTCCTCGCTGCCGCCCAGGCTGCCGCCGTCGGTGGGCGTGAACTGCTTCGTGAAGTCGCCGACGGCCTTCTCGAGCTGGCCGACCGTGTCGTCGTCGAGCTTGCCGCTGGACAGGATCGCCTCGTAGACGCCCTTGTGGCTGCGGGCGACGTAGTCGAGGAACTCGGCCTCGAAGCGCTTCACGTCGCCGACGGGCACGACGTCGAGGTGCCCGCGGGTGCCGGCCCAGATCGAGACGACCTGGCGCTCGACCGGGTACGGCGAGTACTGCCCCTGCTTGAGCAGCTCCACGAGGCGCTGGCCGCGCTCGAGCTGGGCCTTGGAGGCCTTGTCGAGGTCGGAGCCGAAGGCCGCGAAGGCCTCCAGCTCGCGGAACTGCGCCAGGTCGAGGCGGAGCTGGCCGGAGACCGACTTCATCGCCTTGATCTGCGCCGAGCCGCCGACGCGCGACACCGAGATGCCGACGTTGATGGCCGGGCGGACGCCGGAGTTGAACAGGTCGGTCTCGAGGAAGATCTGGCCGTCGGTGATCGAGATGACGTTGGTCGGGATGAACGCCGAGACGTCGTTGCCCTTGGTCTCGATGATCGGCAGGCCGGTCATCGAGCCGCCGCCGAGCTCGTCGCTCAGCTTGGCGCAGCGCTCGAGCAGGCGGCTGTGCAGGTAGAAGACGTCACCCGGGTAGGCCTCGCGGCCCGGCGGGCGGCGCAGCAGCAGCGAGATGGCGCGGTAGGCGTCGGCCTGCTTGGACAGGTCGTCGAAGACGATGAGCACGTGCTGGCCCTGGTACATCCAGTGCTGGCCGATGCTGCTGCCGGTGTAGGGCGCGAGGTACTTGAAGCCGGCCGACGCCGAGGCGTTGGCGGCGACGACGGTGGTGTACTCCAGCGCGCCGGTCTCCTCGAGGGTCTTGACGAGCGAGGCGATCGTCGAGCCCTTCTGGCCGATGGCGACGTAGATGCACTTGACCTGCTTCTTCGGGTCGCCGCTCTTCCAGTTGTCGCGCTGGTTGATGATCGCGTCGAGCGCCACCGCGGTCTTGCCGGTCTGGCGGTCGCCGATGATCAGCTGGCGCTGGCCGCGGCCGATGGCGGTCATGGCGTCGACGGCCTTGATGCCGGTCTGCAGCGGCTCCTTGACCGGCTGGCGGGCCATGACGTTCGGCGCCTGCAGCTCGAGGATGCGCTGGCCCTCGGCGGCGATCTCGCCCTTGCCGTCGAGCGGGTTGCCGAGCGGGTCGACCACGCGGCCGAGGAAGGCGTCGCCGACGGGCACCGAGAGCACGCGGCCGGTGCGGCGCACCGGCTGGCCCTCCTCGATGGCGCTCGGGTCGCCGAGCACGACGGCGCCGACCTCGCGGGCGTCGAGGTTGAGGGCCAGGCCGAGCGCGCCGCCCTCGAACTCGAGCAGCTCGTTGGCCATCGTGGAGTACAGGCCCTCGACGCGGGCGATGCCGTCGCCGACCTCGGTGACGGTGCCCACCTCCTCGCGGGTGGTCTCCGCGCTGTACGACGTGACGTACTGCTCGATCGCGGACCGGACGTCCTCCGGGCGGATGCTGAGCTCCGTCATGATCGGCTTCCCTGCTCTCTTGTCCTGGGTGCGGTGCGGTGCGGTGTCGTGCGGGGTGGAGCGGCCGGTCAGCCGGCGAGGCGGCGGCCGACGTCGCGCAGCCGGCGCGACACGGTGCCGTCGAGCACCTCGTCGCCGACCGTGACCTCGACGCCGCCGAGCACGGCGGGGTCGACGTCGAGCTGCAGCTGGACCTGGCGGCCGTAGACCTGGGCCAGGGCGTTCGCCAGGCGGGTGGTCTGGGCCTCGTCGAGCGGCCGGGCGACGCGCACCCTGGCCACGAGGCGCTGGCGGCGCTGCGCGGCGAGCCGCGACAGGTCCTCCAGGGCCGTCTCGAGCGCGCGGCCGCGGGGCCGCAGCACCGTGACCTCGACGAGCCGGACGGTGGCCGGGCGGGCCCGGTCGCCGAGCAGCGAGCGCACGAGCGAGGTCTTGCGGTCGTCCGGGAGCGCCTGGTCGGTGAGCGCCCGGCGCAGCTCCGGCTCGCGCTCGAGCAGCCGCGCGAAGCGGAACAGCTCGTCCTCGACGTCGTCGAGGGCGCCGTCGCCCTCCGCCGCGGTGAGCGCGGCCGTGGCGGCCAGCTCCTCGACGGCGGTGCGCAGGTCGCTCGCGCTGTGCCACGGCGAGGCGGCCAGCTCGCGCAGGGCGTCGAGCGGGGCCTCGCCGAGCTGGCCGGCGAACAGCCGCTCGACCAGGCCGCGCCGGCTCTGCGGCGTGGACGCCGGGTCGGTGAGGGCACGCCGCAGCGAGGGCTCGCGGTCGAGCACGCCGGCGACGGCGTACAGGCCCTCGCTGACCTCGCTGGCCCCGGCCGCCTGCGGCTGGGAGCCCACGCGCTCCTCGAAGCGCGCGAGCGCCTTCTTGAGCGAGTCGCGGCTGACGCCCTCCATCAGGCCCCGCTCCCCTGCGTGCCCGAGGTCTCGGGCGTGCGGGCGGCGGTGGCCTCGAGCTCGGCGAGGTAGCGGTCGACGGTGCCGCGCTGGCGGGCCTCGTCCTGCAGCGACTCCCCGACGATGCGGCCGGCGAGGTCGACGGCGAGCGCCCCGACCTCGCGGCGCAGCTCGGCCAGCGCCTGCTGGCGCTCGGCGGCGATCTGCGCGCTGGCCGACTCGGTGATGCGGGTCGCCTCGGTGCGGGCCTCGACCCGCGCCTCCTCGACGATCTCGGCGCGCTGGGCCTGCGCTTCGGTGCGGATGCGGCCCGCCTCCTCGCGCGCCTCGGCCAGCTGCGCCTGGTACTGCTTCAGCAGCGCCTGCGCCTCGGCGCGGTCCTTCTCGGCCTGGGCGAGCTTGCCCTCGATCCCGGCGGTGCGCTCGGCGAGCGTCCGGCGCGCGATCGGCATGACGTACTTCGCCATGAACAGCGCGAAGACGACGAAGGCGACGGTGCCCCAGACCAGCTCGTTCGTCGCCGGGACGAGGAGCTCGCGGGTGCTCTCCTCGCCCTCCTCGGCGACGGCGAGCAGCATCTCGGAGCCGCGCATCACAGGAAGAAGAGCACGAAGCCGAGGATGGCGAGGGCCTCGACGATGGCGATGCCGATGAACATGTTGCTGCGCAGCACGCCCGTGGCCTCGGGCTGGCGGGCGATGCCCTCCAGCGCCTTGCCGACGAGGATGCCGACGCCGACGCCGGGGCCGATGGCGGCCAGGCCGTAGCCGATCGTGTTGAGGTTGCCCTCGATCGCGCCTTCGGCAGCCAGGTTGATGAGCTCCACGGGTTCCCTTTCAGTGAGGCGGGACGGGCGGTCGCCCGTGCCGTCGGTACAGCTGGTGGTCGTGCGCCTGGTGCTAGTGCTCGTCGGAGATGGCGCCCGCGAGGTACACGGCCGTGAGCAGCGTGAAGATGTACGCCTGCAGGAAGCCCACGAGGGCCTCGAAGAACGTGAAGCCGATGCCCGCCGCCAGCGACCCGAGGCCGAAGACCGCGGTGTAAGGCACGTCGTCCTTGTAGCCGAACAGCAGGTACGTGGTGGCGGTGAAGAACAGCGCCAGGATGAGGTGGCCGGCCAGCATGTTGGCCAGCAGACGCAGGGTGAGCGTCAGCGGCCGGAGCAGGAACGTCGAGATGAACTCGATCGGCGTGATGAGCAGGTAGAGCGGCTTGGGCAGGCCCGGCGGCAGCAGGACGTGCTTGAGGTAGCCGCCGAAGCCGTGGTGCTTGACGCCCTCGGCGTTGAACAG
>CANKBT010000184.1 GCA_947479995.1 Frankiaceae bacterium
CACCGGCACCGACGCCGGCCCGTCCGGCTCGTGACGGCGCTGCAGGAGGCGCCGCCGCAGCCCCCGCGGGCGGCCGGGCGGCGGCGCACCCCGCTGGTCGCCGCCCTGCTCGTGGCCGCACTCGCCCTGCTCGCGCTCGCCGGGCTGCGCGCCGCCCCGGGCACCGCCCGCTTCGCCCCCGCCGCGCTGTCGTTCTCCGGCGAGGCGCCGGTCGTCACCCTGCCGTCGTACGGGCCGCAGGGCATGCACGTCGTCGGCTACGAGCACGGCGCCACGACGCAGGTGGCGGTGCGGCTGCGCAACGACGGCCCCCTGCCGCTCACGGTCACCGGCGTGGCCGTCGACGGCGGCGTCGCGCCGCTGCTGGCGGTGCGCGCCGTGGCCGGGCTGCCCGTCGACGTGCCCGCCGGCGGGGAGGCCGTCGTGGAGGTCACCGCCGAGCTCGGCAACTGCGAGTACTTCCACGAGCGGGAGGTGCAGAACTACGCCGCCGCCGAGGTCGCCTTCACCGTGCTGGGCCGCCCCGGCACCGCCACCGTGCCGTTCGACCGGCCGGTCATGGTGCACAGCCCGATGATCGTCGGCTGCCCCGACCGGCTGCTCGACCGGCAGGCCCACGACCGCAGCGACCTCACCGGCGCGGCCTAGCGGCGGCTCAGCCGACCCGCACCCGCACCGCGGCGGCCGCCTCGCGGGCCCGCTCCCGCGCCTGCTCGACCGTGTCGCCCTGCGCCAGCGCGACGGCGAGCCGGCGACCGGGGTGCGAGGTCGGCTTGCCGAAGACGCGCACCTGCGCCGTGGGCACGGCGAGCGCCTCCTCGAGCCCCTCGTACGACGGGACGCCGCGCTCGGTGCCGAGCACGACGGCGGACGCGCTGGGCACGGCGACGGCGACGTCGTCGGCCCGCACCGGCAGCCCGAGCACGGCCCGGACGTGCAGGGCGAACTCGCTCGTGGGCTGGCTGACCATCGTCACCATGCCGGTGTCGTGCGGCCGCGGCGACACCTCGCTGAACAGCACCTCGTCGGCGGCGGTGACGAACAGCTCGACGCCGAACAGGCCGTGCCCGCCGAGGGCGTCGACGACGGTCCTCGCGACCTGCTCGCCGCGCGCGAGCGCCGCCGCGCTCATGGGGTGCGGCTGCCACGACTCGCGGTAGTCGCCGGAGACCTGCACGTGCCCCACCGGCGGGCAGACCGTCACGCCGCCGGCGTGCCGCACGGTCAGCAGCGTCACCTCGTACGCGAAGTCGACGAAGCCCTCGACGATGACGGGGCGCCCCTGCACGCGGGCGCCCTCGCGCGCGTACGTCCAGGCGGCCATCGGGTCGTCGCCGGGCGCGACCGTCGACTGCCCCTTGCCGCTGCTGCTCATCACCGGCTTGACGACGCACGGCACGCCGACGGCCTCGACCGCCGCGAGGTACTCCTCGGGCGTCGCGGCGAAGCGGTACGGCGACGTCGGCAGCCCGAGCTCCTCCGCGGCGAGCCGGCGGATGCCCTCGCGGTCCATGGTCAGGCGGGTGGCGCGGGCGGTCGGCACGACGCGCTGGCCGGCCTCCTCGAGGGCCAGCAGCGCCTCGGTGGCGAGGGCCTCGACCTCCGGCACGACCAGGTCGGGCTGCACCTCGCGCACGAGGGCGGTGAGCGCGTCGGGGTCGGTCATGTCGAGCACCCGGCGGTGCGGGGTCACGCGCATGGCCGGGGCGTCGTCGTAGCGGTCGGCGGCGACGACCTCGACACCGAGGCGGGCCGCCTCGAGGGCGACCTCCCGGCCGAGCTCGCCGCTGCCCAGCAGCAGGAGGCGGGTCACCGCGCCAGTACAGCAGCAGGGCCCGCCACCCCGGCGGGGTGACGGGCCCTGGGGGCCTGCCGGTGCTAGTCGCGACCGCTGAAGATCGCCAGCAGGCGAAGGATCTCGACGTAGAGCCAGACCAGGGTGACGACCAGGCCGAACGCCGCGAGCCAGCCGTAGCGCTCCGGCACGCCCTGGCGGGCGGCCTTCTCGATGAGGTCGAAGTCGAGCACCAGGTTCATCGACGCGAGGCCGATGGCGACGACGCCGACCAGGATGCCGAGCGTCCCGCCGCGGAGGCCGGGGCCGCCGCTGAACAGCGAGAACACCAGGTTGGCCATGATGAGGACGAAGAAGCCCAGCGTCGCCGCGATGACCATCTTCTGGAACTGCGGGGTGACGCGGATGCGGCCGCTCTTGTAGAGGAAGAGCATCAGGGCCGCGACGCCGGCGGTGCCGACGAGGGCCTGGACGACGACCGCGCCGCCGTCACCGCCGTTGAAGCCGACGCTGTCGGCGACGATCTTGCTGAGGCCACCGAGGAACACGCCCTCGACGGCCGCGTAGGCCAGGATCGCGGCCGGGTTGGTGATCTGCTTGAACGTGATGACCAGGCCGAGGACGAGGCCGACGATCGCGGCCGGGAAGGCCAGCGCCGCCAGGCCCGAGACCCAGGTGAGGGCCGCGGCGCCGAAGACGACCGCCAGCATGATCCCGGTGCGCATGATGACGTCGTCGACCGTCATCCGGCCGGTGTCGCGCGGACCGGCGTCGGGGCGGTCGAAGCCGGCCTCGAGCGGGTCCTGGCGCTTGGTGTAGTCGATGCCGCCGGCGGGCGGGCCGTACGGCGCGCCGGTCGGGGGCGTGGGGGGCGGCGGGTAGCCCTGCGCACCCCGGCCGTTGAGCGCGGGGATGCGGGTCAGCGCCGGGTTGGTGGACTCGCGTGCCATCTGTGCTGTCTCCTCTGCTCGGTCCTCGGACGGGACCGTGCTACTGGTGTCAACGCCAGCAGTGCCCGCAGTGTGCCCCCGCCAGACCGGTGCGCGAGCGGTTGTCGCAGGACCGGCACACGGCCGCCGGGGTGTTGCCGGGACCCGGCAAGCGGCGCGTGCCCCCGGCGGGGTTCGAACCCGCACTGCGGGCGGTTTAAGCGCCCTGCCTCTGCCAGTTGGGCTACGGGGGCCCGCCGCCAGCCTCCCAGACGCGCAGGTCACGGGCAGGTCACGAGTGATCGCGGCGCGCGGGGCCTGCTGCGCACGGCGGGGCGATCCGCCACACTGCGCGGGTGAGCGGCGGAGCACCCGAACGGGTCAGCGTGCGGGAGGTGCTCGGGCTAACCGAGTTCCGCGCGGTGCTCGCGTCGTCCGCCCTGTCGGTGCTCGGCGACCAGGTCGCGCGCGTCGCCGTCGCGGTGATCGTCTACGACCGCACCGGCTCGGCCTTCGCGGCCGCGGCGACCGTGGCCTGCAGCTACCTCACCTGGCTCGTGGGCGGGCCCTTCCTGTCGGTGCTCGCCGACCGGCTGCCCCGCCGCCGGCTCATGGTCGCGTGCGACCTGGTGCGCGCCGTGCTCGTCGGCCTGCTGGTGCTGCCGGGCGTGCCCCTGTGGGCGCTGTTCGCCGTGCTGCTGCTCGTCGGGGCGCTCGCCCCGCCGTTCGACAGCGCCAAGAGCGCCCTGCTGCCCGAGATCCTCGTCGGCGACCGCTACCTCGTGGGCAACGCCGTCGTCGGCACGCTCAACCAGGGCGGGCAGGCGGCCGGCTTCCTGCTCGGCGGCGCGCTCGTCGCCGTCGTCAGCCCCGAGGGCGCGCTCGCGATCGACGCGCTCACCTTCGTGCTGTCGGCGGCCGTGCTGCGCGCGTGGGTGCGCGAGCGGCCGCAGCCCGAGCGCCCGCGCCAGTCGGTCGCCCGCGACGCCGTCGAGGGCGCCGCGCTCGTCGGGCGGTCGGCGCCGCTGCGGCGCCTGCTCGCCTTCGGCGCCGTCGGGTCGATCGTCATGATCACGCCGGAGAGCCTCGCCGTGCCGGTCGCCGACGTGCTCGGCGGTGGCGCGGTGACGGTCGGGTGGCTCATCGCCGCCGGGCCGCTCGGCTTCCTCGTCGGCGCCTGGGCCGTGCTGCGCCTGCCGGCCGAGCGGCGCGACGGCTGGCTCACCGGCCTGACCGTGCTGTCGTGCGCCCCGCTGCTGCTCAGCCCGCTGGTCGACTCGGCCGCCGTCCTCGTCGTCGTCTGGACCGTCGCCGGCACCGGCGCCGCCGCGCAGCTCATCGCCAACGCCGGCTTCATGGCGGCCGTCGCGCCCGGCGCGCGCGGCCGGGCGTTCGGCATCGCGATGGTGACGATCATGGCGACGCAGGGGCTCGGCGCGCTGGCCGTCGGCGCGGTGGCCGAGGTGCTCGACCCGCGGTCGGCCGTGGCCCTGTCGGGCGCGGTCGCGCTCGTGCTGCTCGTGCCGGTCGCCCTCCTGCCGCGCCACGTCGCGGCGAGCCCCCTCGTCGTCGTGACCGCCCGCGAGCAGACCGCCCCTCAAGCCGTCGCGGAGTCCTGTCGAAGCACCTCGGGATGAGCGAGGTGCTGAGGGTGAGGCGCGGGCGGACGGCCGCCGTCGCGCTGGCCGCCATCGTGCTCGCCCTCAGCGCGCTGGCCACCGCCCTGGCCGGCCCGTCGCCCCTGCGCGCCCGCGTCGACGTGCCCTGGCTGGCCCTCGTCCCGGCGTACGTGCTGGCCACGCGCCTGAACCTCGAGTTCACGCGCCGCGGCGACAGCATCAACGTCACCCTCGTGCAGCTGCCGCTCGTGCTCGGCCTCACGCTCGTCACGCCGCTGGCGCACCTGGGCGCGCGCCTGACGGCCTCGGTCATCGAGAGCGCGAGCAAGCGGCACGAGCCGCTCAAGGCCTTCGTCAACCTGTCCCTCAACGCCCTGGAGCTGGCGCTCGCCGCCACCGTGGTCGGCGTGGTCGCCGACCTCGACGAGCCCGGCCCGACGCTGTGGCTGGCCCTCGCCGGCGGCCTGCTGCTGGCCGAGGCCGCCACGCACCTGCTCATGCACGTCGTCTTCCGGCTGCTCGGCCGCCCGGTCACGGTCCGCGACCTGCAGCAGCCGCTCCTGCAGGGCCTGTTCACCAGCGCGGTCTTCACCGCCGTCGGCATCCTCACCGTCAGCGCGGCCTGGACCGACCGCTGGACGCTGCTGGTGGTGGCCGGGCTGTTCGGCGGCCTGGCGCTCGCCTACCGCGTGCACCGGCGGCTGGCGGCGCAGCAGCAGGCCACCGAGGACATGTACTCCTTCGTCAAGGACCTCGGCCCGATCGACGTCGACCAGCCCGAGGCGCTGCAGGTGCTCGAGCGGGTGCGGCTGCTGCTGCACGCCCGCCACCTCGACCTCACGACGCTCGACAGCGGCGGCCGGGCGGCGGTGCGGCTCAGCGTCCACGAGGGCGGCGAGCCCGAGGTCACCCACGCACCGGACGGCGCGCTCGTGCGGGCTGCGGCCCTCGCCAGCGACCGCATGACCAGCCCCGTCCTGCTCGAGGGCAGCGTGCGCGGCCTGCTCACCGCCCGGCACCGCCTCGGGGCCGAGCGCGGCTTCGACATGCGCGACCTGCGCCTGCTCGAGACCGTCGGCGCCGAGCTCGCGACCGCCCTCGACCGCGGGCGCCTGCTCACCGACCTGGGGCTCGCCGCCACGCGCGACCCGCTCACCGGGCTGCCGAACCTGCGCGCCACCGCGGCGCAGCTCGACGACCTCCTGGCGCGCGGCGACGTGCTGCTCGCCGCCGTCGCCGTCGACAGCTTCCGCGAGGTGAACGACACCCTGGGGCACCTGGTCGGCGACGAGCTGCTGTGCGAGGTCGCCCAGCGGCTCTCGCGCGCCGCCCCCTCGGCCGTCATCGGGCGCATCGGCGGCGGCCGCTTCGCCGTGGCCGTGCCCAGCGCGGACGTCGGCTCCGACGCCGCGCTGTTCGGCCTCGGCCTGCGCAGCCAGGTCGAGGGCGGCGTGCAGATCGGCGCCATCGGCACCCACGTGCGCCTGTCCGTCGGCTGCGTCCGCGGGCCCGACCACGGCCCGGACGCCGCCACCCTGCTGCGCCGCGCCGAGACGGCGATGTACAGCGCGCGGCACGCGCACGGCGGTCCCGTGCTGTGGGAGCCGGCGTACGAGGTGCAGGGGCAGCGCCGCCTGGCGGTCGTCATGGCGCTGCGCGAGGCGCTGTCGTCCGGCGCGGTCGGGGTCGGCTACCAGCCCAAGGTCAGCGCCTCGACCGGCCGGGTCACCGGCGTCGAGGCCCTCGCCCGCTGGACGCACCCCGCCCTGGGCAGCATCTCGCCCGACGAGTTCGTGCCGCTCGCCGAGGCCTCGGGCCTCATGGGCGCGCTCACGCAGTCGGTGCTGCGGCAGAGCCTCACGGCGTGCAAGGGCTGGCAGCGGCGCGGCGGCCACGTCGGCGTCGCGGTCAACGTCAGCGCCGACACCGTGCTCGACGCGTCCTTCGTCACCGACGTGGCCGAGGTGCTGACGTCGGTCGACGTCGACCCGGG
>CANKBT010000185.1 GCA_947479995.1 Frankiaceae bacterium
TCGACGCCGTCGGCGCGGCGCTGCAGGGCGTGCTCGGCGAGCGCCTCGACGAGCGTCGCGACGTCGGCCCGGGGCGCCAGCACGTCGACGCGCAGGCCGAGCTCGACGGCGGTCTTCTCGGTCTGCGGGCCGATGGCCGCGAGCACGGTGCTGTCGTGCGGCTTGCCGGCGATGCCGACGAGGTTGCGCACGGTGCTGCTGCTGGTGAACAGCACCGCGTCGAACCCGCCGCCCTTGAGCGCCTCGCGGGTCTCGGCGGGCGGCGGCGCGGCGCGCACCGTGCGGTAGGCGGTGACGTCGTCGACCTGCCAGCCGAGCTCCTGCAGGCCGGCGAGCAGCGTCTCGGTGGCGATGTCGGCCCGCGGCAGCAGCACGCGGTCCATCGGGTCGAACACCTCGTCGTACGGCGCCCACTCGGCGAGCAGGCCCTCGCTGGACTGCGCGCCGCTCGGCACGAGGTCGGGGCGGATGCCGAACTCGACGAGCGCGGCGGCGGTGGCCTCGCCGACGGCGGCGACCTTGACGCCGGCGAACGCGCGCGCGTCGAGGCCGAACTCCTCGAGCTTCTCGCGCACCGCCTTGACGGCGTTGGTGCTCGTGAACGCGACCCACAGGTAGCGGCCGGTGACCAGGCCCTTGACCGCGCGCTCCATCGGCGCGGGCGTGCGCGGCGGCTCGACCGCGATCGTCGGCACCTCGACGGGGATCGCGCCGTGCGCGCGCAGCTGCGCCGACAGCGCGCCGGCCTGGTCGCGGGTGCGCGGCACGAGCACGCGCCAGCCGTAGAGGGCGCGCGACTCGTACCAGCCGAGGCGCGCGACCTTCTTCACGGCGTCGCCGACGACGACGACGGCGTCGCCGGACAGGCCGAGCAGCTCGCGCTCGACGGCGTCGAGGGTGGAGACGACGGTGCGCTGCTCGGCGCCGGTGCCGCCGACGGTCACGGCGACCGGGGCGTCGGCGCGGCGGCCGTGCTCGACGAGCGCGCTGGCGGCCTTGGCCACCTCGCCCACCGGCGCGAGCACGACGAGGTTGCCGGGGGCCGAGGAGACGGCGCGCCAGTCGGTCACGTCGGCCGCGCGCACGACGGTGCGCGGCAGGCCGACCGGCAGCCCCGCGTAGGCGGTGACGCCGACCGACACCGGCACGCCCGGCACGACCTCGAGGCGCTGCTTGCCCTTGACGACCGCCTCGGCCTCCTTGACGCCGGCCTCCTCGGAGAACGGGTCGCCGGGCAGCAGGCGCACCACGCGCCGGCCCTCGCGCGACGCCGCGACCAGGCGCGGGCCGACCGGCTCGCCGTCGTCGCTGACCTGCACCTCGACGCCCTCGCCGACGTGCGCGAGCACCGCCTCGGGCACGCGCGGGTCGACGACGACGAGGTCGGCGGTGCGCAGCAGCTCGGCCGCCCGCAGGGCGAGCAGCCCCGGGTCGCCGGCGCCGGCGCCCACGAGGGCGATGGAGCCGGCCGGCTTCTTGGCGCGGGTGCTCATGCGGTGTCTCCCGGGTCTGGCGTGCTGGGGTCTGGCGTGCTGGGGCCTGGCGTGCTGGGGTCGGGCGTGCGGGGGTCGGGCGTGCGGGTCCCGGACGGCCGGGCGGCGCTCTCGGTCGTGCCGGCGAGCCCGGCCGACGGGGTGCCGACGTCGGCGGCGGCGCGGTCGCCCATGAGGGCGGCGGCCCCGAGGTCGAGCAGCTCGGCGGCGAGCCGCCGGCCGACGCCCGCGGCGTCGTCCACCGGGCCGGTCGCCGAGAGCTTCACCTCGTCGCTGCCGTCGAGCGCGGCGACGAGCCCGCGCAGGTAGACCTCGTCGACGCCGTCGTCGCCCTCGGCCACCTCCGCGAGGGCGGCGACCGGGGCCGAGCAGCCGGCCTCGAGCGCGCCGAGCAGTGCCCGCTCCGCGGCGACGCACGCACGGGTGCGCGGGTCGTCGAGCGCGGCGAGCGCGGCGACGAGCGCGGTGTCGGCGGTGCGGCACTCGACCGCGAGGGCGCCCTGCGCCGGGGCGGGCAGCACGGTGAGCGGGTCGAGCACCTCGGTCGCGTCGCCGAGCCGCCCGAGGCGCGCGAGCCCGGCCCGGGCGAGCACGACGGCGTCGAGGGTGCCGCTGGTGACGTAGCCGATGCGGGTGTCGACGTTGCCGCGCACCGGCTCGACCTCGAGGCCGAGGCCGAGCCCGCGCAGCTGCGCGACGCGGCGCGGGGCGCCGGTGCCGATCCGCGCGCCGGTCGGCAGCTCGCCGAGCGTGAGCCCGTCGCGCGCCACGAGCACGTCGCGGGGGTCCTCGCGGGGCGGCACGGCGGCGATGACGAGGTCGGGCTGCGGCGCGGTCGGCAGGTCCTTGAACGAGTGCACCGCGAGGTCGACCTCGCCGGCGCGCAGCGCGTCGCGCAGCGCGGTGACGAAGACGCCGGTGCCGCCGAGCTGCGCGATGGCGGCGCGGCTGGTGTCGCCCTGCGTGGTCACGTGCACGAGCTCGACCTCGTGGCCGAGGGCGCGCAGCGCGTCGGCGACGTGGCCGGACTGCGTGAGGGCCAGCGCCGACGCCCGGGTGCCGAGCCGCAGCGGGCCGGGCCGGCCGGTGAGCGGTGCCGTCACGGGCGGACCGGGGCGGCGCCGGGCACGACCTCGGCCACGCCGTACGCGTCGGCGTCGGCCGCGTCGGGGACGACCACGGGCACGGCGGGCACGGCGGGCACGGCGCCGGCGGCCGCCGGCACGGCCTCGGCGTCGAGGCCCAGCAGCGCGGGCGCGACGGCGACCGCCGCCGGCGCGCTGCGGTCGAGGCCGAACAGCTCGCGCAGCGCGGCGTCGTACGACGCCGGCTCCGGCGCGGAGGCGAGCTCCTTCACGCGGACGGTCGGGGTGTGGAGCAGCGTCGAGACGACGCGTCGCACCGCCTGCTGCACCTCGGCGCGGGTGCGCGCGTCGGCGTCGGGCAGGCGCGCCTCGAGCCGGGCGATCTCGGCGGCGACGACCTCGTCGGCGCGGCTGCGCAGCGCCGCGACCGTCGGGCCGACGCGGCTGCTGCGCTGCCAGCCGAGGAAGCCGGCGACCTCCTCGGCGACGATGCCGCGCACGGCCTCGACGTCGGCGCCCGCGGCGCTGGTCGCGAGCACGGTCTGCAGCAGCTCGAGGTCGACGAGGGTGACGCCGGGCAGGTCGCGCACGCCCGGGTCGACGTCGTGCGGCAGGGCGAGGTCGATGAGCGCGAGCGGCCGCCCGCCGCGCTGCGCGACGGCCTCGGCGACCAGCTCGCGGGCGACGACCGTGCCGGTGGCGCCGGTCGAGGAGACGACGACGTCGGCGGTCGCCAGCGCGGCGCCGAGCGCGTCGAGCCCGGTGCCGGTGCCCTCGAGCGACGTGGCGAGGCGCCGGGCGTTGTCGACCGAGCGGTTGGCGACCGTGATGCCGCCGACGCCCAGGCGGCGCAGCGTCGCGCCGGCGAGCGCGCCCATGGAGCCGGCGCCGACGACGAGCACGTCGCGCCCCTCGAGCGGGCCGACCGCGGCGACCGCGTGCTCGAGCGCGACCGTGACGAGGGACTGCCCGGCGGCGTCGATGCCGGTCTCCGCGTGCGCCCGCTTGCCGACGCGCAGGCTGCTCTGGAACAGCTCGTGCAGCGTGCGCCCGGCGCCCCCGGCGCTCGCGGCGTAGGCCCGGCGGAGCTGGCCGAGGATCTGCGACTCGCCGACGACCATCGAGTCGAGGCCGCAGGCGACCTCGAACAGGTGCTGGACGGCCTGCGCCTCCCAGTGCACGTAGAGGTGGCCCTGCAGCTCCTCGAGCGGCACGCCGGACTCGCGGGCGAGCAGGTCGCTCACCGCCTCGAAGCCGGCGTGGAAGCCGTCGACGTCGGCGTAGACCTCGACGCGGTTGCAGGTCGACAGCACGACGGCCTCGTCGACCGACCCGCGGGTGAGCTGCGCGACGACCGAGCCGGTGTCGTGCAGCCCGACCGTCACCCGCTCGAGCAGGGCGACCGGCGCGCTGCGGTGCGAGACGCCGACGACGAGGACGCTCACGCGGTGGCCTCCGCGACGGCGTCGACCGCGCCGGCGGCGCGGCGGTGCTGGTGGAAGGACAGGATCTGCAGCTCGACCGCGAGGTCGACCTTGCGCAGGTCGACGCCGGGCGGCACCTGCAGCACCACCGGCGCGAAGTTGAGGATGCTCGTGACGCCGGCCGCGACGAGCCGGTCGCAGACGTCCTGCGCGGCCGACGCGGGGGTCGCGATGACGCCGATGCTCACGCCGGTCTCGGCGACGGCGTCGGCCAGCTCGGCGAGCGGGCGCACCGGCTGGCCGGCGATGACCTCGCCGGCGCGCGCCGGGTCGGCGTCGATGAGCGCGGCGACGCGGAAGCCGCGGGCCGAGAAGCCGCCGTAGCCGGCCAGGGCGTGGCCCAGGTTGCCGACGCCGACGAGCACGACCGACCAGTGCTGCGTCAGGCCGAGCACGCCGCTGATGTGGCCGACCAGCTCGGTGACCTCGTAGCCGACGCCGCGGGTGCCGTAGGTGCCGAGGTGCGAGAGGTCCTTGCGCACCTTGGCGCTGCCGCCGCCGACCAGCGCCGCGAGCTCGTGCGACGACACCGTGCGCCGGCCGTCCTCGGACAGCTCGTGCAGCGCCCGCAGGTAGACCGGGAGCCGCGCGACCGTCGCCTCGGGCAGCCGCGGCACCGGGGCACTGCCGCCCCGCGGGGGCACCGGGCCCTGCTCGGTCATGCGGACTGCTCCTGCGAGGTGAGCGGCTGAGGGCTCTCAGGTTACGCGCTTGTGAAACCGTGCACGAAGTTCGTGCGGCGCATCACACCGGCGGCACCGGGCGGCCGCGCAGGGCCGCGCGCAGGCGCCGCTCGTCGACCTGCCAGTGGGCGTGCTCGACCCCGTCGAGCAGCACCACGGGCACGGTGTGGCCGTGCCGCTCGACGAGCACCGGGTCGGCGTCGACGTCGCGCACCTCGTACGGCACGCCGGCCCGCCGGGCGACGCGCGGCACGAGCTCCTCGGCCAGCGCGCAGGCGTGGCACCCCCGGCGGGTGACGAGCGTGACCATCCCGACCGGCGAGCGGCGGCGCAGCCTCACGCGCCCGCCGCCCGGAGCGCGCCCTTGCTGACCTTGCCGGTGGCCGAGTGCGGCAGCGCGTCGACGAACGACACCGCCGTCGGGCACTTGAAGCGGGCCAGCGAGCGCGCGCAGTGGGCGATGAGGTCGTCGGCGCCGACGCGCGCGCCGTCCTCGCGCACGACGAGCGCCTTCACCGACTTCCCGGTGTACGGGTGCGGCACGCCGAGCACGGCGGCCTCCCGCACGGCCGGGTGCTGCAGCAGCACGTCCTCGACCTCGCGCGGGTAGACGTTGAAGCCGCTGACGAGCACCAGCTCGCGGCGCCGGTCGACGAGGTGCAGGTCGCCGTCGTCGTCGCGGTAGGCCACGTCGCCGGTGGCGAACCAGCCGTCGGCGTCGGGCCCCTCGGCGCCGTCCGGCCAGTAGCCGCTGAACAGGTTGGCGCCGCGCACGACCAGCTCGCCGGGGTCGCCGTCCTCGACCGGCCGGCCGCGCTCGTCGAGCAGCCGCACCTCGACGCCCGGCACGGGGCGGCCGATGGAGTCGGCCTTGGCCACCTCGCTCATGAGCGTCGAGCACAGGACGGGCGCGGTCTCGGTGAGGCCGTAGCCCTCGAAGACGTGGTGCCCGGTCACGTCGAGCACGCGGTGCAGCACGGCGGCCGGGAGCGGCGCGGCGCCGGACAGCGCGAGGCGCACGGACGACAGCGCGTCGCCGACGTCGGGGAGCATCGACCAGGCGACGTACATCGGCGGGGCGCCGACGAGCGCGGTGACCTCGCGGCGGCGCACCTCCGCGAGCGTGCTCACGGGGTCGAAGCGCTCGACGAGCACGCCGGTGGCGCCGTGCCGCAGCACCTGGCCGAGCGCGCCGTTGAGCCCGTACACGTGGAACAGCGGCAGCACGAGCAGCACCACGTCGTCCTCGCGGACGACCGGCGGGTCGATGCGCGACGTCTGCTCGAGGTTGGCCAGCAGCGCGCGGTGGCTGAGCATCGCGCCCCGCGGCCGACCGCTCGTGCCGGACGTGTAGAGCACGAGGGCGAGGTCCTCGCCGCCGGTCGTCGCCTCGACCGCGTCGCCCGGGGTGCGCAGCAGCGCGTCGAGCGCGGGCCCCTCCACGACGTGCTCGAGCGCCGGCGCGGCCGGCACCTCGGCGCCCGCGGAGGTGCGCAGCAGGGCGCGGGCACCGCTGTCGGTGAGCACGTGCTGCAGCTCGGGGGTGGTCGAACCGGTGCCGACGGGCACCGCGACGAGCCCGGCGCGCA